>NZ_JBLYNS010000010.1:0-65380 GCF_049310205.1 Endozoicomonas sp. ALC013
CCGTGGTGATTTAATCGCTGATTCAGCAGTCAGTGCCGATCAGCAAGGCCGCCTATCTTACCGTGGCGGCTTTCGTTGTCAAGCGATCATTTTCAGAAGCTTTCCAACTCACTGACGTTGCCCAAAGCCCTGTCAGCGGAGGCGCATCTTACCGCGCCAGTTTGATTTGTCAACCGGTTGTTTTTCGTTCATCTCCAAACAACCCATTTTCAAACCGCACTTCCCGGTCAGCGACGATGATTCATTCTGCTGATCCGTGGGTGACCGTTTCAGGTTTGCCCGTGGAAGAGCGGCGCATTCTACACAAACCAAATGTAATGACAAGTATTTTTATTCCAGGTTGATGCATTCACCCGTGCATCTTTTTGGGAATCACCGGCTGCACACTGGTTGCGGTGCCATTGATTATGCCCGGCTGAAATCAAATGCCAGCACATCCGCAATATTGCCTGTGCCGAGCATCAACATAAGAAGCCGGTCAATACCCATCGCTACACCTGCACAGTCGGGCATTCCATGCGCCAGTGCAGCCACCATGTTTTTATCGTAGGGGTAGATGTCATAGCCTCGCTCCTGACGCTTTTGCTGCTCTTGTTCAAAACGTTGTTTCTGTTCCTCTGCATTCAACAGTTCATGGTAGCCATTTGCCAGCTCGACCCCGTTCACAAACAGTTCAAAGCGTGAAGCGACCGGATGCCCATCCCGATTCGTGGATAACCTGGCCAGTGCTGACATGGTGGCCGGGTAGTCATAGACAAAGTAGCCTTCCAGCACTTCTGAATCTTTGGACCCAAGATTCGGCTCAATAAATTTTGAGAACAGCAGGTCCAGGCAGTCACTTCTTTCAAGCCCCTGAAGTTTGGCATCCACCTTATCCCTGACCAGCTGGCTCAGCGCTTCATCCGATGCAATGTATGGATTGACTCCCAGGTACTCTGCAAACAGCTCCCCATAGCTGCAGCGCCGGACCTCCCGGAAATTGCAGACACTGCTCAGCAAATCAGCAACATCATCCATCAACCGCCGGTCATCCATACCAACGCGATACCATTCCAACATAGTGAACTCCGGATTATGCCGCCCTCCGGCTTCACCATTTCTGAAGACTCGCCCGAGCGAGTAAATATCGCCACTGCCTGCTGCCAGCAGCCGCTTCATGGCAAACTCCGGCGAGGTGTGCAGGTAGCAAAGCTGTGACTGGCCATGACCAATGGGGCTGAACTCTGTGGCAAAGCTGTCTATATAAACATCCACAGTGGCGCTGCCGGACAGCATCGGGGTTTCCACCTCCATGACGCCCCGGGCATCAAAATAAGCCCGGGCCTTCCGTAGCAATCGGGCTCGTTCTTTGAGCGCCATCATGGAAGCCGATGGGTGCCATAAGTCATTGGTCATAAGTGGCTCCTGAGTAATATTCATTATTTAAGGTAAGTGAATACTGCCAGTTGTTGTAGGGCTGAATACAACAAACCCTGCCAACTATGGCAGGGTTTGTTGTTTTTCAGTACCTGTCAGCCGGAGTTGGCTGACCGGGGGTAAGCATCTGTGCTTTACCCGCTGATACTGGTGTAATCCAGTGGTGATTTCTCAGGTTTCTTAAGTCCCATTCTGGCAACTGTACTGAAACCCTTATCAGTCAGGCCTCCGCTGTAATCCGCTGAGCCATCCGGCAGGTCCGCTTTGGACTCGGACGGATTCCACTGTCTGAAGTAGTCCGACAGATCATAATTGCTCAGGTAAGACAAACAGCTCATCAGCAGGTCACCCTGGCTGAGGTCGGTGTCTTTTGCAGAGCAGTAATTGATACCCTTGTTACCATTCAGTTCATCACCCACCAGGTCGCCCCGGGCTTTACGATGGGCCAGCTTGTACATATTCCAACCCCGGTCATCACCAAATACGGCAGGCTGATTACCCTCTGGATACCATTTGCTGATATCGAAGTGATCCTCAGCCCAAAGCTTCAGCTGACCAAACATGGCCAAACGCATGCCATTGTCACCTTCACTCCAGCCGTGACCACGGTGGATGCTCAGCCACAGCTTCACCTTTTGCAGATCACTGCTAATGCGATCCATCTGCGGCAGAGCCTCACGCTGTTCCTACATTTAGAGAGCAAGAATATTGTTGGTCACCTCGGTACCACCAGTGATGCGTAGTCCTGATCATTATTGTGAATGGTGATCTCAAAGGATTGCCGCAACAGTACCAGAGTACTTCTGGCATCAAGGCCCGCAAAGCCGCCTTTGGAGATAGAAGTCAGATTATCCAGGCGATAGCTTTTATTCACGACGAAGTCGTAGATCTGGCCTTTCATTTGGCTACCGTCAAAACGGAACGCATGCCCTTTTTCAATATTGCTGGCTACGTCGATACTCTGGGTACCATTGTCATACTTTGGTACCAGCCAGGTCAGCAGGTTACTGAAGAAGGTCTTCATACTGCCCTGATCATTACGGACATCAGCATGAACTCTTCATGCCCGGCGAAGATGAAACCATTACGGAAAGGGCACGGATTGTAACCACCGTGGTGGGCACAGAATAGCTTCAAAAAAAGCAGGACAAGGCGGCAGAAAGCCGCCCCGCAAAAGAGATCAATTACTTCACACGACCAACATATTCGCCGGTACGGGTATCAATTTTGAGGACTTCACCCTCAACAATAAACAGCGGCACCTTAACCACCGCGCCGGTGCTCAGCTTGGCTGGCTTGGAGCCGCCCTGGGCGGTATCGCCCTTCAGGCCCGGATCGGTTTCCACCACCTGGAGTTCGACAAAATTAGGTGCAGAAACCGAAAGAGGGGAACCATTATAAAGAGTAACCGAGTATACTCCCTGCTCTTTGAGCCAATCGATGGTGTCACCCACGGCTTCACGGCTGGCTGCATGCTGTTCATAGGAACCATCAGTCATCATGAAGTGCCAGAATTCACCGTCGGTGTATAGGTATTCCATATCCAGGTCCATAACGTCTGCCGCTTCCAGACTTTCGCCGGATTTGAACGTACGTTCCCAGACGCGACCGGACATCAGGTTACGGAATTTAACCCGGTTGAATGCCTGACCTTTGCCAGGTTTTACAAATTCGTTCTCAATGATCGAGCAGGGATCGCCCTCGAGCATTACTTTAAGACCTGAACGAAACTCATTGGTACTATAACTAGCCATTGGACCTTACCAGGAGATCAAAAACCCCTATGATAACCCGTTCGGAGCTCAGTGTGCAGTCGAGGGCGCAGATAAGTACGCAGACAATCAGCGATTTCGGCTGCTGGCAGACGCAACTGGCAGGGGCCATCACTTCCCCGGAGCAGTTGCTGGCCATGCTGCAGTTGAGTCCGGGGCTATTATCACCGGCATTGAGAGCCTGTCAGGAATTTCCTCTGAGAGTACCCCATGCCTATATCCAGCGAATGGTGCCGGGGAACCCTGACGACCCGTTGTTGAGGCAGGTTCTGCCTGTTGGCGAAGAGTGTCAACACATTGAGGGTTATGGCCTGGATCCGCTGGCAGAGCAGTCGCAGAACCCAACCGATGGGGTTATCCATAAATACCATGGCAGGCTGTTGCTGATCGTCGGCGGAGCCTGTGCGGTGAACTGCCGCTTCTGTTTTCGCCGCCATTTCCCGTACCAGGATAATCGGCTGGACCGGGACAGCTGGCACAATGCCATAGAGTACATTCGCGCGGATACCAGTATAAAAGAGGTGATTCTCAGTGGCGGAGACCCATTGGCCAACAATGACCGTCGGTTGGCGAACATTGCTGCCGAGCTGAACGCTATTGATCATGTGGCCACACTGCGCATTCATACCCGTTTGCCCGTGGTGATTCCTGACCGGGTCACCGATGAACTGATCAACTGGTTTGCCAGACAGCGCCTGCAACCTGTGATGGTGATTCATGCCAACCATGCCAACGAGATTGATGACAGTGTTCGTGAAGCCTTGTTCCGGCTCAAACAGGCGGGCGTAACACTATTGAACCAGGCGGTGTTGCTTAAGGGTGTTAATGATAGTGCTTCGGCGCTTATTCAGCTTGGCGAAGCGCTGTTTAAAGCTGGTGTACTCCCTTACTACCTGCACCTGTTAGACCCGGTGCATGGTGCCGCTCATTTTGATGTGCCGGACGTTACAGCGACTCGCCTGATACAAGAGGTTATGGCTCACTGTCCGGGCTACCTGGTGCCCAGACTGGTTCGGGAGATTCCCGGCAGACCCGGCAAAACATGGATACTCTGACACTTTTCATTAAAAAGTCAGACATTGGTCGTACAATTTAATAAAAGTGATAATAAAAGACTGGACTGGTATATTCGTCTCAGCATAATTATCATCAATACAGAGTTCGCTACTGGAAACAGATGGGTGGAGTGTCACTGGCAACCGACGCTATCACCCGGAAACGCAACATTGATTCAATAAAAAGATTGATCAAGAACCGTTACTGACAGGATGTCAGAGCCCCGCTATTGGAATTAAAGAATGGAATCTGCAAACACTCCTCACCTGGAGCTACCCAGCCGTAGCCTCAATTCTCTTTCATTTTGTCCTGACGGGACAGCGTCAAACAGCAATAAGCTGGAACAGTGGCTGAAAGGACTGCCTCTCACGGATCATCAGCAAAGTGGAGAACTTCTGGTTCACGCTCTGGATGAACTGAGCAGGCTTGACGCCCCCCCTGATGAGCTATTTGCTCTTGCAGAAGCCCTCCGGTCACCTTCCCGGTCAAACGCCGCCAATAGTTATCAACGACATCTGCAGCGATACATTACTTTTGCATCAAGCCAGCAAAGCTGGTTTGATCTGTGCAAACGCCTGTATATGGGCTTGGCAAAAGTCTATAAAGCCGTGGTTCAGTGCTGTCTGGATAATAAAGAGCATGCCAGTATACTGGCAGCCGCACTGCATCGGGCTATTTCGGAGAGTGCTGCAGCGTATTTATTCCATTGCCTGCTTTATCGCCCTGCGCCTGAACGCCTGTGGCTTGAACTGCATACGTTATACCAGCTTGCCGCACGCCATAATCATCAGGGCTTCCAACAGGAAGATCCTTATGACCCCAAATCCAGCCCCATGTCGCTGGAAAGCCTCTATAAACGAGCCCTGATGCTGTCACGCAGTAATACCGATCAATTATCACCCGGTGAAATCCAGCAGGTCTGGCAAATGTTAAGCCTCTGGATCAGCCACGGCAAAATTCAGCCCGAGTCTGGTCTGAAAACCTATTTTTCAGTGCGTCTCAACGGTGACGGAGGCCTTGAATATGCGTTACCAGAGCCTGATAAAGTGCATCCCGGCGTGATTGGTCTGAATATCCGGGTACTGACCGCGCACCTGGCAAAAATAAAAGAAAATCCAAAAGCGGCAAACGTGTTGCCAACGGAATTGATCCAACATCTCATATCAAGCTGGGGACCGATCCAAAAGCGATCCAGTCCGCGCAGAGCTGCTTCGGACCCATGTGAAACCTGCTTTGGATTTACCGCGCTTCATTATCATCTCTCAGGTAAACGACGATTCGAGGATATCATTGCCGCTCATTCTGATACTGCTGGCAAAAGTAGCTTCTCTGAGGTATCTGATGATGTCTGGTCACAGGCCCATGATGCTGAAATCAGAGATAAACAAAACAGCCCTTCAGCTGGCGAGAGAATTGCCTTTAATACGACAGAGACCCCGGGTAATAACCACCTCTCCGTCTTGCCAGCCGAGATCATTAATACCAGCAACACCGGGTTCTGCCTGAAAATCAACAGCACGTTACCCAAACAGTTTCATGCCGGTGAACTTATTGGCATCCGCCTGGATAAAGTGTCACCCTGGGCCCTTTACAGTGTGCGCTGGCTGGGAATCTCAGCGCAGAATGAAGTGACTTTTGGTGTCATTCTTATCAGCCCATCAGTAGAACCAGTGGCCATATCCCTGATACACAAAACTCAGGCAGCCAGCCACTTCCAGAGATCACTGATGTTAACCGACCCCAACCAGCCCTCTCTGGTCATACCAAATCTCTCCGCCAGGGAGGGAGCCAAGTTTGAGTTGATTCAGAATGATACCCTGCTGAAAGGTCAACTTATGAGCTGCATGAATACAACGCCAACCTGGAGCCAGTACCAATTCAAGCTATTTGGGTAAACTGTCATTGTTCCTGATCCCGGTAATCAAGTTCCCGGTGCCGGTCACAATTCCGTGGAGGCACTCTATACCTTTGAATTGCGCTTGTCGTAAGATGTTGAAACAGGCTCATACCGTTTCAGGGAGCATCTGCTGACGTAAGAGCTGCCTCATTCAAAATAATAGTGATCAATCTCCCATGAATTACCGCCGACAAACTCTACGCTTGCTTGCCCTGGAAGACTCCCCTAACGATGTGGAACGCTGGGTAAAGTTGTTTCGCAATGCGGGCCTGCCTCCCCGGGTGCAACATATCGCTTCCATCGAAACCATGGAGGAAGCCCTGTCAGAGCAGCCATGGGATGTCGTGCTCAGCGCTGAAGAAACCACCAGGCTTAATGCACAGCAGGTACTGGCCATCATTGAAAAACACCAGAAGGATATTCCGGTTATTGTCACCCTGCCGGAATACAATCCTCAGCGTACTTCTACCTGGCTATCTGCCGGAGCCAGAGACGCGATACCCAGTGCCCATGAAGAGCATATACTGCACGCCGTTCTCCGTGAGCTCACCAGCCTGGAAGACCGGCGAAACCTCAGCAATGTACGTCAGGAGCTGAATGAGTCCAACAAACGTTGCCAACTGTTACTGGCCAATGCCTCTGAAGCCATCGCCTATATTCACGATGGCATGCATGTGGATGCCAATGCTGCGTATCTTCAGCTCACGGGCTACGACCATGCCGATGATCTGGCGGGCATCCCCCTGATCGATATGATCACCGCACAACATCAAGCTGAGATCAGGCAGATGTTGAAGCAGTTTGGGACTAACCAAACGATTGACCAGGTTGAATGTGAGCTGGTTCATACCGATGGCCACAGTACCCCCGTCAGCCTCCGTTTATCCGCTGCGCAATACGATGATGAACCCTGCATCCAGCTGATTCTGTTACCGGTAATGGTTCCCGTACTCAGCCAGCCGGTGAACCATAAGGCCAGTGCAGAAACGAAAGAACAGTTTCTTGAGCAAGCCGCATCTGCGGTCACAGCAGCAACAGAGGCCACACTGGCCTGGATACAGCTGGATGACTTTCAGAATTTACAACAAGAAGCCAGTATCGACGGCATTATCTCCATACAGGGATCCATTGTGCGGATGGCTGAGGAACTCTTCCCCGCTGCCGCTATCTGCCATTATACCGATGACAGCTTTTTGCTGGTTGAAACAGCAGGTAATCCGGATGACACCCATAAGCGCCTCATCACCTTGCAAAGCGCCATTGATGAGCACCTGTTCGGCAGTGACGATGAAACGCTCACAGCGACAGTCAGTATCGGTTTTGCGGTGAAAGAGCATAAACAAGACATCACCATACTGTTAAATAATGCAGAAAGTGCCTGCCAGCGCGCCATTAAAAATGCCGAACGTCTTTGCCGCTACTCCAAAACGGAAGAACTCGATGAGAAAGCCAGGGATGGCGATGTACAGGCCATGATTCGTCAGGCGCTGTCCCAGGACTCATTCCGTCTGCTGTTCCAGCCTGTCATCAACATTACCGGTTCCGAAGAAAAACAGTATGAAGTCTTCCTGCGCCTGCACTCTCACCAGGGTGAAGTGGTTGAAGCCGGCACGTTTATGGCGGCGGCAGAATCCTCCAGCCTGATGCCGCATATTGATCGCTGGGTGCTTCGTCAATGCGTGCGCCAGTTGGCACAGGTCCATAAACAGGGGCAAAGCGTTCGATTGCTGATTCACCTGAGTCACCTGTCCATCCAGGGAACCGAGTTAGCCCAGTATCTTTCCGGCCTGTTGAAAGCAACAGAGTTGCCGCCTGACAGTATTGTCCTGCAACTGCCAGAGTCCATTGTGCTGCAACAGCTGAAACGCATTGTGGATTTTGCTGAAACTATTCACAATATTGGCTGCCAGCTGGCCATTACCCGATTTCAGGGTGACTCTCGTTCCATGAAGATACTGAAACACCTTGATATCCAGTTTGTGCGCCTGGACGGCAGCTTCACCAGCAAGCTGGATGAAAACAGTGATGAGAACATCATCAAAATGCTGGATATCCTCAAAGAACATAATATTCGCAGTATTGTGCCAAAGGTAGAAAGTACCCGGACACTGGCACACTTATGGCGAATGGGCGTTGATTACGCGCAGGGGTATTATATTCAGGGGCCAATGGAAACGATGGACTTTGACTTTGGCTGACAAAAATAAATGACAGACAGGATGTGTAACGGTCCTGTCTGGTTTAACCCGGATTAGAGCGACAAAGTCCCGCGCGAGATTCGGGGCAGTTTATGAAATATCCGGGTTAGTTAAGCAATTTCTGACCGTTCTTCTATATTAATCGTTCGAATAAAAATATTACGGATTTTGCTCTTTATGATTCTTCGTTCTCACAAAAGGCCTCATACAAGCACTGAGACCTTTGGTTCTGCGCATCCTTTGTCCGATGCGTTCCTCAAGGGGAAAAAGATAAGAAAGAATAATAACCAGGACAAACCCGGCCAGTCTTGCTTATCCACAATGGATAACCCAACCACTAAAGCGACTGCCCCAGAGAATAAACAGAGAACCATTTCGTTACGACCATTGCCGGCCAGATTACTTCAGTTACCCCTTCCGGAGACCAACGGAAAAGAAATCAGCCCCATAATTCTCAACAAAGGACGCCGTTCTGCCTATAAATGCCAGAAAATTAATGCGCCTAATATTCGCGGCTCTCAGGCAACGATCATGACCGGCTATATTAACCCGGCATTAATCGCAGGCATTAATCGTGATATAGAGGCCATGGGCTTGCCGTACCACGAAGTAATAGCTCGACAAGGTAATGCTACATGCAGTCTCGTTCCCAAGTGGGAATCCTATCTGGCAAAACTGCCGAGTACACAAGCCACGTTCATGTGTCATGGTGATGCCGGGCTTGTACGCTCATGGGCAATCCCGATGCCAGTAGAAGAACCGGACCGCACAATATTGGCGGCCAGCCATGCCACCATTATTCAGCTGGTGAATCATCTTCACACCCTCAACCCTGACCTTAAACGCTATTTTGGCCAGAATGCCCTGCGACTGACGTCTATTAATTTTTATTGTCGCCGATCTGAAACCCCTGAGAATAACGCCATGCTACCATCGAATCACTGTCTTGGCTGGCATGTGGATAAGGGCAAGGTAGGCCAGCTGGTGGCTTGTATCAATCTGGCCGGTCAACGAACGTTAACCATACGAAACAATGATCAGCTGACCACCATTGAATCGAATAAACCCGGCCATTTTTACATAATGGATGCAACCCAGTTCGAGCACGCAGTCCATTTAACCGACACTGACAATAGCATGGCTCTGATTCTCAGATCACCTTACCCTGAGCTTCCCCCGGGCTCTGACACCTCTGATTTCTTTGCCAATACCGATCTATTTTTACCCGGTTCAAAATCAATGATCAGAGCCTAAGCAATAAGCCTTTATCAGGAATATCCTGTTCATCATGGGTCACCATAAGCGCAGGAATGCTTCGGCTCTGAATCTGTTGAAAGACGAAGTGCCGAAAGCTGCTTCTCAGTGTTGCATCCAACTTGGAAAAAGGCTCATCCAGCAGCAGGGCTTTGGGTTCGGATAACAGCGTTCGCATCAGGCTGATTCTTGCTTTTTGGCCACCGGACAGCATGGCTGGATTCAGCTCGAAAAAGCCCGACATTCCGCAGTCAGCCAGTGCCTGCTCTGCTCTTTCCCGGCGCTGGGATTTCCGGTAGTGCGCAGGCAGCGCAAAGGCCAGATTCTCACCCACCGTCATATGGGGAAACAACAGGTGATCCTGAAACTGCAGGCCTACCTGTCGTTTACAGGGCGGCAGGTTATTCAGCACTACCCCGTTCAGAATCACCTGCCCTGAGCAACCAAAGCTGTTTGGCAGCGTCCCGCAAATCAGATTTAACAAACTGCTTTTACCGCAACCACTGGGACCCAATACCGAAAGCACTTCACCGTCGTCCACGCAACAACAGATGTTATCCAACAGCTTCTGGCCATTCAGCGTAATATCAATTTGATCAAGAATCAGGCTCAAGAATTGAGTCTCCTGGCAAAACGTCCATGTCTGATTGTCCAATAGCTCAGGAAAAAAGCCATGGCATAAGCAATGAAAGGCAGGAGCATTTGAACAAGCCCGTAGACGCCAAACAAACGTCGATTTCCGCCGGAAACCAGACTGACGGCCTCGGTTGTCACTGTCTCCACCCGGCCAGCACTGGCAAACAGGGTTGGCAGATATTGGGCAATACTCACCGCAAAGCCCAACGCCAGACTGGCCATCACCGGACGCCAGACTATGCCCAGCTTCACCCGCAAAAAGGTCTTCAGCCAGGACCCGGATAATAACAGTCCCTGAAGACTGTGGCGCTGATCATAATGCTGCCAGGGGCCTGACAAACTCAGAAAGCAGTAAGGCAATACGAACAGCAAATGCAGGCCGGTAACCGTCAACCAGTGACCCTCTGCTCCCCATTGCAGCAGAAGCAGTTGAACACCAAACAGAAAAGTCATTTGCGGCAAAAGCAACGGAATATACATGGCCCCCCTGGTCAGCAGGGCCAGCCACTTTCCGGCTGATTCACTGTTTTGTCGCTGGAGATCATTCAGCTCCAGCAAAATAACCGAGATAATGTTGGCCGCTAACGTGGCGGTCACGCCGATCAGCAGGGAGTTCACAATGGGCTCACTGATACCCTCCCAGGCGCGCTGCCAGCTTCGCAAAGACCAGTCTGGCCAGAGAGAAGGGAATCGCCAGCGCCAGACAAAAGACCAGATCAGCAGAGCAGCCCCGCCGGACAGAAACAGCACCACCAAACCCTGCCAGGCTTTCCTGCTGAACGACAGCCAGAGACCACTGAACCGACCACGATGCCCATTGATCAACCAGTGTCTGAGCCGTCTGTTCATGGTCCATTCCGTCAGGTGAAAAGCACCAATAACAGAGGCCACCAGCAGCAATAAAAGCACACTGCCCGATGCGGCAAGCAGGCTTTTGCTCAAATCCGGATCATTTATCCACTGAAAAATCTGTACGGCAAATGTCGGAGGGTTTGCAGGGCCAATCACCAGCGCCACATCCACCACAGAGATGGCGAACGCCAATACGGTATACACCGGCAGACGAATCATCGGGTAGAGGCGCGGCCAGATCAGCTTAAGCCAGATAACAGCTGGCTGATATCCCAGGCTGCCTCCCAGTTTCAGCGTATCGGCGACGGGCAACTGCACGACAGACGCCGCCATCATAAACAGCAAAAAAGGGGTTTCTTTAATAATCAGAATCAGTATCAGGCTTATGCCGTATTGATCCTGGATCGTCTGCCAGTCAGGAGGAAAACTCCACCCGGCAAAAACAGCAATAAGCCGGGCCAGCAAACCACTGGGCATCAACACAAACATAACCCCAAAAGCCAGTGCCACATGGGGCACAGCCATCAAGGGTGCCAACCACCGCTGAACCTTCTGCCAAAGGGGCGTGCCCCAGGTGCAACAGAGCACACCAAAAGCAAGGAACAGTGATAACAACGTGGCTAAAACAGAAGTCCAGAGACTGAGCAACAGCATCTCGATAAGCGCAGGTGTTTCCAGCAGCATTTGCCAGGAAGATAAACTGACTGTGTCAAACCCCAGGACCGGCATATACCCAAAGGCAGGCAGCATAATACTGCCCAACCCGGCCAGGACCGGGAATAAAAACAGTGCCACCAACCCTAAAGCAAGTAACCGTGAAACAGACCTGACCGATACCCGCTCACACTTTATCAATAAACTCACTGGCGGTATCTTGCCTTCCAGGCATCCTCAAGTTCAGCAACCCAGGAGCTGTGAGGTTCCGGAAGCACTTTACCTAACGCTTCAGGCGACAGGGTTGCCGGCCCCAGGGGCAAACTTGAAAAGCGTTTGCGCTCAACCCCCTTTAACTGGCTCATGCTGAGCACCGTAGGGTCTCCCCAGACATCCGGGTTCGCTTTGTGTGCCTGTGCCTCCGGTGATAGCAGAAAATTAATGACGACCTGTGCTGCCCCGGTGGAATCACTGTTGAAAGGAATCGCCAGAAAATGGGTATTTCCCAGTGTACCCACATCATGGACGTATGTTCTCACCGTGTCTGGTAACTCCCCATTGGCAATAGCAGAGCTGGCATAGGCGGGATTAAAGGTCATGGAGAGTAAAATTTCACCGTCGTCCAGCATGGGGGTCAGCGCCAGATTGTTGGCTGGAAACGTCTCGCCTTCTCGCCACAATAAAGGGTGAAGTTCATCAAGATATCGCCATAAAGGGGAAGTTACCGCAGCGAAATCCGCTGCAGAGACAGGCTTTAACAGCGCACCGGGATCTGGCGTCAACTCACTCAACAACTGCTTCAGAAACGTCGTACCGACAAAATCGGGTGGCAGGGGGTACGTCACACGCCCTTTATGCTTTCTGGCAAACTCAAGCAGTTCTGAGGCATTGGCTGGCGGGACTGTTTCTTTTCGGGAAAACGAATCGGTGTCATAAATAAACACCAGTTGTGCCATCCCCCAGGGCGCTTCAAGGCCTTCAACAGGCTCACCAAAGTCAAGCACCGTGGAGGGGTTCTCTTGCGGGTTCACTCCCTTAAACGAGGGTAAGTCCTGGACAAAAGGGCCAAACAACAGGCCGTTTTGCTTCATGGAACGAAAGTTTTCACCATTAATCCATACCAGATCAACGGTGCCATTACTGTTTCGCCCTGCTGCTTTTTCCGCAAGTACACGACTTACGACATTTGATGTGTCACTGACTTTGACATGTTTCAGTGCAATACCGTAACGTTTGTCTACCTGATCGGTAGCCCAGTCAATATAATCATTGATCTGCTCACTTCCCCCCCAGGCATTGAAATACACCGTCTGCCCTTTTGATTGCTCCACTATTGTTTGCCAGGTAGTGGTTTTCGCTTCACTGGCACTGACGCCGCTGATAAAAGCGACGGTAGCCATGACCAAAGCAGCTGAGGCTTGCTTGCTCCATGTCCTTAGGATGTTCATATTCATTTTCATCTCAATAGCCAGACTCTGTCGTTAATTGGCAATAATGGTTACCGTCTTCGTCGATGGCCAGCGTCACAACGATGGGGCGACAGCACACCTGACAATCTTCAGTGTAAAGCAATGATTCATCCGTCTCGGTAAAACCCGCATCCAACAGCAGTTCGATGGGTTCTCCACAGTACGGGCAATGATCCTGCCAGCTTATCCACTCATCCATCGCGAATACCTTTTTCTCAGTCAGGAGCATTAAGCGACTCCAGATCTTTCTCGCTAAAGCCCAACAGATACAGAATACTGTCCAGCCCCAAGGTAGAAATTGACTGCCGGGCACTTTGTTTCACCATCGGCTTGGCCCGAAAGGCAATTCCCAGCCCGGCCACGCTGAGCATTGGCAGATCATTGGCACCATCACCCACCGCAATAACCTGATTCAGGGAAATGCCCTCTTCAGCGGCAATCTGCTTCAGCAGTGTGGCTTTTCGCTCACCATTGACAATGTCGCCTTTCACCAGGCCGGTAACCTTGCCATCGACCATGTCCAGTTCATTGGCGTGGATATAGTCTATCCCCAGTTTTTCCTGAAGATAGCGGGCGAAATAGGTAAACCCACCGGATAGAATAGCCGTGCGATAGCCCAGTGAACGGAGGGTACGAATCAACGTTTCTGCACCTTCGGTTAACGGCAGCTGTCTGGCAATATCGGCCAGCACAGACTCATCCAGCCCCCTCAACATGGCCAGGCGCTCACGAAAGCTGTCATTAAAATCCAGCTCACCCTGCATGGCCCTCTCAGTGATCATTGCCACCTGCTCACCCACACCAGCGGCTTCTGCAAGAAGGTCGATAACTTCCGCTTCGATCAGGGTGGAGTCCATATCAAAGACAACCAGCCGACGGTTACGCCGATAAATACTGTCTTCCTGAAATGCCACATCAGCGTCCAGGTCAGCGGTAAGATTGAGAAAGTCAGCCCTTAGTTTTTCCTGATCAGGAGCCGTACCCCGAACCGAAAACTCCAGGCATGATGAACGACGGCTGTTTTTTTTATCCCGCCTGTTATCATTGTGCAGCGACCGTCGACCGGAAAGCCGGGCAATATGGTCAATGTTCAGTCCATGAGCGGCGGTAATACCAGAGACTCTGGCGATTTGCTCTGCGGTGACATTACGGGATAACAGCGTCAATATATAACGATTCCTGCCTTGCTCAGAGACCCAGTGCTCGTAGTCTTCTTCAGATATCGGTTGATAGCTGAACTGCAAATCACTTTCATGAAAATGGAACAGAAGATCTTTTAGCATTCTGTTGGCAACAGCAGCGGAATCACCCTGACCTGAAGCCTGGTCTGGCAGACGGACAAGAATGCCCCAGGTCAGGGTATCGTGGATGACCGATTGACCAATATCCAGAATTTCCAGACCGTAGTTGGCCATAATAGCGGTTATGGATGAGGTGAGTCCCGGCTGGTCCCGGCCAGTCACATTAATCAGTATTATATTGCTCACTTTTTTCTGCACGTTTGTACTCGTTTTATGACCACTCAAACTTTGATGGATAAGCCATTTATAGTTATCAAAGCTTGTACGATTGTACATATTATCGTGGGTATTTTTATAGCGCCGGGACAAAATTAAGGATAAGAATAATGACAGCAGACAGCCATTTCCAGTGCACAAACTCTGAAAGAAAAAACACATTACGGGCCGGTTCATTCCTGACCCAGTGATTTTTACGGCAAAAAGGCGCTAAGCAGATAGTTGCTCTGCAAGACTTGAACTACCTGAACTACCTGAACTACCTGAACTCAGTTTTTTTCACCAAATGATCCTCTATTTAAAATTGCGTATTCAAAAAAAAAATGCAAAAAAATTTCTGTTTTGTGGAATTTTCCCTTCTGCTCATTGTCAAAACCACAGTCTTAAATCCTAAAGTAGGGCAAAGTTATGAATAATGTTGATATGAGCAATGGGCCTACCGTCAGGTTCAACCTGGAAAATGTCGGTGGTAACGATGAGGATAACGGAGGAAAATTTAATGGGCATTCACGGGTCAAAACCTCTGCCCCCCAAAAATGCATTACCAATGAGCCTGGCGATGGACAGCAGAAGTCAATCAGTCTTAACCAACGCAGATGTGCAGACAAGCAACCAGCACTGCCGATTGATCAGGGCAGTAGCAGCGTCATTGACGGCAAATCAATTGATCAAAAACCCAACCACCAAAGTGAGACCCCCCTGCACATTGCTGAACGGCAACGCAGCACCAATGTATTGCAGATACTGAAAAAGAACGACGAATTCAGTGAAGACATGGTCAACACTGCCCGGAAGGGCAATGCTGAACGTCTTCAATTCCTGATCAGCAAACAACCCGACGAATCTACCCTTAACAACGCCCTGCAAGAAGCCGCCAAATCGGGGCAAAATCATTGCCTTGAAATCCTGATCAAAGCGGGAGCAAAAAACCTTGACGAGGCCCTGCTTGCTGCCGCCGCACAGGGGCAAGCACATTGCCTCCACCCACTGATCAGAACGGATGATAAAGTTAAAGTCCTTAACATGGCCCTGTGCGAAGCCGCAAGGCATGGACAAACCCAGTGCCTCAAACCCCTGATCAATCAGGGAGCAAATAATCTCATTGGTGCCCTGTGCGCTGCCGCCGAACAGGGGCAAAGCAAGTCCCTGCAACTCTTGCTCAAAGAGGGAGCGGAAAACCTTAACCTTAACGATGTTTTGTATTTCGCTGTCCTGACAGAAAACGATGAGTTCCGGGACGCTCTGATTAATAACGGAGCGGATATTACTACCGTATTGCACACTGCTGCCGTGAAAGATTCTGTGGACCAGCTTAATAACCAGTTCATCTCGGCTTACATCAATACTCCCAATAAGTACGGCAGAACACCACTGCATATCAGCGCTGCCATGGGCCATACCAAAAGCTTGGAAAAGCTGCTTAAAACCGATGGAGTGAAAATCAATACCACTGATAAATCCGGCCATACGCCTCTCCACTTTGCTGTCTTTAATATGCGTACAGACACTGCCATGATGTTACTGAAAGCTGACAACATCGATGTCAATGTGAAGGATAAAAATCACTTTACTGCTCTCCACTATGCTATCAATGCAGACAACAGTACGATCGTGGAGGAGTTACTGAAAACTAGTGACATCGCGGTAAATGAGGGGGGTGAAGAGGGCTGGACACCTCTCCATGCTGCTGCCTACAAGAATATTCCAGACGCCGTCAGGCAATTACTGGCCATTAAAGACACCAAGGTCAATCAAAAGGATAACCATGGCGATACAGCTCTCCACTTGGCTGTTAAAAGTGGTAATACAAATATCGTCGAGATGTTGCTGGACACTGATGTTGGCATTGAGGTCAAAGAGAAAAATAACAGTGGCCAAACGGCTCTGGATCTTGCTGACGATAATTGCAGGAAACTGCTTAAAGACTTTTTAAAAGCAAATAAACACTAACGCAATATGAAAGGTTAAATCTCATCCAGGATTATTACTATTTCTGGAACCAAATACTCATGATCGTCATAGCCGGTCATGAGTATTTTTAATCTGATTTTTTCCGGTCACCGTTACCAAGTGAAGAGTCACTCTGCAAGACCTCCCTATTTGATTGAGCTTGGTTTTTTTTCAACAAAAATCATCTGTTGCATATTACATATTCAAAAAAAACTGTGGGAAATTCTGTTTTAAGGAATTTTCTCTGCTGCTTGTTGTCGAAGCTACAGAGTTTAATCCTAAAGTAGAGTAAAGCGATGAATAGCAACACGTTAGATAGTGCCACGGCCGACGCAGCCAATGCCTTCAAAAATCATGGTATTGTTGAAAATGATAACGATTATGGCACAGGGCAGCTTGCTGGGCGTTTACTGTCCGAAACCTCTTGCACCCGCATCACCGAGCAGCCTTACAATGCACAGCAGGTGTCAACAAGTCTTAACCAACGGGAATGTGCAAGCGGGCAATCGGCACTGCCATTGATTGGTCCGGGCAGGAGCGACGTCGCTGATGACGAATCACCTGATTATGCAACCATGGTACTTAATACTGCCAATCAACATGGGGAGCCCCCCCTGCACATTGCTGCCCTGGAGGACAATACTGAACTCCTTAGACACCTTTTAAGTGATATACCCGCCGACCAACCTGTCTTTAATGACTCCCTGCTCAATGCTGCCAAAAAGGGGCAAACGCAGTACCTTGACACCCTGGTCAAAGCGGGAGCAAACAACCTTGACGATGCCCTGCGTGCTGCCGCCGGGGAAGGGCAAGTGCAGTGCCTCACCCCCCTGAAAAAACTGGGGGCTAAAGATCTTGACGGAGCCCTGCGCAAAGCCGCCGCGCAGGGACAAACGATGTGCCTTAAACCCCTGAAAAAATTGGGAGCTGAGGATCTTAATGGAGCCCTGCGCGAAGCCGCCGAGCAGGGAAAATTGCAGTGCCTTAAACCCCTGATCAATCTGGGAGCAAGAAATTATGATGATGCCCTGTGCGCTGCCGCCCAACAGGGGCATACGAATTCCCTTTTATTCTTGATCAATGAGGGGGCGAAAGACTTTAACAGTGCCTTGTATTACGCCGTTCTGGCGAAAAACGAAGAGTCAAAGAACATTCTGCTGACGAAGGGAGCAGATATGACTTCCTTACTGCATACTGCTGCCCGTAAAAATTCTATGGAATGTCTGGATGACCCGACCTTCCTGACCTTGGTAGACATTAATGCTACCGATAAGAACGGCAGAACACCACTGCATATCGCCGCTGCCATGGGCCATATCGAAAGCCTGGAAAAGCTGATTGATACCAATGGGGTGAATCTCGATATCACTAATAAATTGAGCCAGTCGGCTCTCCACATAGCTGTCATAAACAATGATGCAGCGGCCGTCAAGTTGTTACTGGCTGCCGGCATCAATGTCAATAAGGGGTGTTTCCATTACTTTACGGATCAACACATAGATTACTGTACGGCTCTCCACTTAGCAGCCATGCACGCTGATATAAAAATCGTCGAGTTGTTAATAAAAGCCGGCATCGAGGTCGATGCAACGAGTGGATATAACAGGACGGCTCTCCACACGGCTGCCCAACACGCTGATGTAGACGTCATCAAGTTGTTAATGCAGCACATTCAGGTCAATGAGAAGAATAACTCTGGCTATACACCTCTCCACATGGCTGCCAACGACGGTCGCAAAGACGCCGTGGATGCGTTACTGACCGCTGAAGACATCAACATCAATGCGAAAACCAATAAAGGCATAAGGCCTATCGACCTTGCTAAAGACAGTGAGTGCAAGGCAGCCTTACAAGCCTTTGAAAAAGCAAATAAGCACAAACACAACAATAAATGTTAAATGTCGTCTACATTATTTTCTGGAACCCAATTCTCATGACCGTAATAGTCGTTCATGAGAATTGGCAATCTGATTTTTCCAAGTCACCCCGCACAATGAAACTGCCACACGGTCATCGGGTTGGCCAGTTTTGCTGACAGCCCATTTCTGTCAGTGTTTGTCACCAGAATTCAAGTCTTCAATAAACCCAGTCATTCAACTGCGGATAAGCATCAAGCCACTGAGATAGTCCGAAAAGCTGAGTACAGATTTCATGAGGAACGTAATGAAGTTCCATACTATCCTACGGATTGCGTTTCTTGTGCATTCGAAGCCTTCTGTTTTTAGCATTCCCTGATGTTCTAGCTGTAAAAACAACAAAGCTTCAATTATTTTTCAAGATGAATTTCCAGGATTTTCAATTGGTTGTGTTTTTGGACGAGAACTAACTACAGTCTTTAACTCTAAAATTGGACAAAGCGATGGAAAGTGTTTTGAAGGGTTTTATGAATACTGCCTGGGGCAACACAGCAAATGTCCCCTTAACTGGTGGCATCGGTAAGAATGACGACGGGTATAGAGGACAGCTGGATGGGCGTTCACTGGTCAGAACCCAGTGCAACCCAGAATGCATCATTGAAACGCCTGACGATTTACCGCAGAAGTTAAGAAGTCTTGGCCTGCGCGAATGTGCATACGGGCAATCGACCCTGCCATTGATTCGTCCGGACATGACCACCGCTATCCAGAAGGGCAATACCGAACTCCTTAATTACCTGATCAGCACCCGCCCCGGCCGACCTGCCCTTAATAGCGCCCTGCACGAAGCCGCCAAATGGGGGCAATTGCATTGCCTTGAAATTCTCGTCGCAGCGGGAGCAAACAACCTTGACGATGCCCTGCTTACTGCCGCCGGGCACGGGCACATACTCTGTCTTAGTCGTCTGATCCAAATGGGAGCAAAAGACCTTAACGGTGCCCTGCGTGAAGCCGCCGGGCAGGGGCAAACCTGGTGCCTTAAACCCCTGATCAATAACGGAGCAAAAGATCTTGATGGTGCCCTGTGCACTGCGGCCAAACTGGGAAAAGATCAGGCCCTTTTACTCTTGATCAAGGAGGGAGCGAAAGACCTTAACGGTGCCTTGTATCCCGCTTTCCTGGCGAACAACAATAAGGTCCTGGACGCTCTGATTGCTAATGGTGCGGATATTACTTCCTTAGTGCACAGTGCTGCCAAAACTGATTCCATGGAATATCTGAATGACCGGGTCATCTCGACATACATCAATGCTACCGATGAGAACGGCAGAACACCGCTGCACATCGCCGCTGTCATGGGCCATGGCAAAAGCCTGGAAAAGCTGCTTAAAACCAATGGAGTGAATATCAATATCGCTGATAAATCGGGCCTTACGGCTCTCCACCTGGCAGTCCAACATAATCGCACTGAGACCGTCATGAGGTTACTGACCACTGACGGTATTAACGTCAATAAGAAGGATAAAAATCGCTGGAATGCTCTCCACTTTGCTGTCAAATATGCCAACATAAATATCGTCCGGAAGTTACTGAACACTGACGGCATCAAGATCAATGAGAGGGTTGGACTTTTCAACAATACAGCCATCCTGCTTGCTGTCAAACAGGGCCGTGCAGATGTCGTCACGGAATTACTGGCGGTTAAAGGCACCAATTTCAATCAAATGGACTTCAATGGTGATACGGCTCTTCACCTGGCTGCCAAACGAGATGATGCAAAGATCGTCAGGGAGTTGCTGAAAGCTGTCGGCATCCGGGTCAAAGCGAAAAATAAATGTGACGCTACACCTCTAAGCCTTGCTGACCGTGACAGTGAGTGTAGGGAGCTTATTAAAGCCTTTTTAAAAAGGAAATAACCATTAACGCAATGTTAAAGGTGAAATCTCGCCTGCATTACTATTTCTGAAATAGCAAGGGAAATAGGTTTTGTCTGCTATCATCCTGCCATTGCAACAAGTGGAGCAGCCTGTCTCCACTTTTTTTAGTCTGGCTCTTCCCCGGCGAGGCTGTCAGAATTTACTCATTGACAGTAGGGCCTGTTGATAATTCATCACAATCATTGGCTTTCCTCTCAGGAGCTTAACTTTTGAAGAAGCGTATTTTCACGCCAGATATTTTTGCGCAGTTCACATCCCGCTTTTCCATCCGAACGCAGTTAATGGTCATCTTTGGTCTATTGATGGCCACGCTGACGATTGGGATGTCGTTGGTCATCAGCAATGAGATTGACTCATCAAGCCAGCATCAGGCAGACAGTATCGGTCAATTATTGAGTGAACAGACTGCCAGCGCCGCGACCGATATGCTGGTCACCGGAGACAGGCTCAGCCTCAATGTTCTGCTCAGTCAGCTGGTGCAGAACCCTTATGTTGCCGAAGCCAGTATCTACAGCATCGATAACCAGAGAATTGCCAAAGCCATTGCCAAAACGGCGGATGAAGGCATCAGGCATCCGGTTTATTCATCGCCCATTCATTACCAGGATGTGATTGCCGGTTACGCCCGCTTATCACTCAACGAAGGTCTGCTCAGCCAGAAACCCAAAGAAGCCCTGTTCGTGATTATTGCTATCAGCTTGATACTGCTGCTGGCCGGGCTGATTTTTCTGCACCTCTATGCCTCCGGCCTGGCGACTCAGCTGCGCCTTATTGAACGACAGTTACGTTCCATTCTGCCCACAGGGAACCCAATCCCGTCAATCACTGGCGAAATCACCCGGCTTTCTGCCTTTGCCGAGCAGCAGCTGCTTGAAAAGAAAATGGCGGAGCCGGAAGAGAGTGTCGAAGAGCAGCAGGAAACGTCGATAATTGCCGCAATCAAAGTCAAAAACCTGGGCAGGCTTCAGCAATTGCTGGCCCCCAGAGACTTGCAGGATATTCTCCGCACTCACAGCCAGATCATCAGTGAAGCTGCGGATTATTATGGTGGCGAGGTAACCTATACGCCAGAAGGGAATGCCTATCTGCGGTTTTCCAGCAAAGAGAGCCCGGCATTTACCTCAGATGCTCTATTCTGCTGTCTGATGATCGAAGCGCTGGCTGAAAAAGCCGGAGCAATCAATATTGCCAAAACACATATTGGTATTGGCCTGAGCGTCAGTGATCAACAGGCGGAGTTCCCGGAAGAGCAACACCCGGCCCTGGGTGACAGTGCCGCCAGCCAGGCACTGACTCTGGCTAACCTGCCAGATATGGATGGTATTTATATGCGCCGGTCAGAAGCCAGCTGGCTTCCCTCAGACCTTCCGGATTTTGCCGCCCTGGACAGTGAAGTCATCAATATCAAAGGCATCAAAAACGAGCTGGCCAATGAATTGAGAGGCCAGATTTTTGAGATGGAGTCCATTCTGGAATTAAGAGGCTGTTTTAAAACGACTTAAGCATCCTGCGGGTTATCCACCAAATGTTTAACAGAAATTTCAAATATTTTGCGGCAGGATCTACTCCCGTCTGCTAGGTTTATGGTGTTTTGGAATAGTTACGTTAAGAATGAATATATGAACTCTGTTACTGGTTCAGGAGCTGTTCAGCCCGCCCCTTCTTCGCAAGATCTACTGGAGTCTAAATCAAGCTCTGGAACATACCTCTGTTATGGCAGGCTGGTATCAGCCATGCCGTCCGTGCTTCCTTCTTGTTGTAAAAGTGAACCGTTCCATCGCTATTATGTTGACAGCCCGGTTTACAAGCCGACAACAGTCGCAGTAATTACCTCTCAGCCACTGGGTTCTGACAATCGTGGCCAGGTGTAAATGGAAGCTCGCTGTAAGTGGTAAATGGAAGCCCTCCGCGAGGCACCCTGATAAGCAATCCTGGTCAGATTCTCATCTCAATCCCCCGGGCAGCCATATACTCCTTGGCTTCAGGAATAGAGTATTGCCCGAAATGGAAAATACTGGCGGCCAGTACCGCATCCGCTTTACCCTCTTTGATGCCTGCCACCAGATGATCCAGGTTACCCGCACCGCCGGAGGCAATGACCGGAATACCCACTGACTCCGAGATAGCCCTGGTGACGCCCAGGTCGTAACCATTTTTGACACCGTCCTGATCCATACTGGTCAGCAGTATTTCACCGGCTCCGAGGCTCTCCATTTTCAGTGCCCACTGCACAGCATCAAGGCCGGTAGGCTTGCGCCCGCCATGGGTAAAGATCTCCCAGCGGTCTGGCTCACCGGGCTGGCTCACTTTTTTGGCATCAATAGCCACGACAATACATTGCGAGCCAAAGCGGTCAGCCGCTTCCTGAACAAATTCAGGATTGAAAACCGCCGCGGTGTTGATGCTGACTTTATCCGCACCCGCATTAAGCATGGTGCGGATATCTTCCACTTTGCGAATACCACCGCCAACGGTCAGCGGGATAAATACTTCACTGGCCATACGTTCAACGGTATGCACCGTTGTCTCCCGCCCCTCATGGCTGGCGGTAATATCAAGAAAGGTTATCTCATCAGCGCCCGCTTCGTTATAACGCCGGGCAACTTCCACCGGGTCACCAGCATCCCGAATATCGACAAACTGAACGCCTTTAACCACCCGCCCATTTTCGACATCGAGACAGGGAATTATTCTTTTAGCCAGTCCCATGACTTCAACCTTTCCAAACGCTTGTTAATTGGCCAGACGCAGCGACACCGGGTAGCGGTAAAACTCTCCACTGCCCGCCTTCATGGCTGCCCTGACCATAAACACCAGAACCACTATGATGATCACTGGCACCAGTGGTAATAATAGAAACCCAACCAGCATGAACTTGAGGATAACCCAGAGAGTCGCCAGCAGTGTGATGGTGATCTGAAAGTTCAGGGACTCTCTGGCATGGTGCTCAATATAGAGCGACTTGTCCCGTTTCATCAGCCAGATCACCAGCGGTATGGCAATATTCAACCCCGGAATCATAAAGCCGAACAGAGGCAGAAGATGTGCCAGTACGGCCATATTTTTATCGTCCCGGTTAATATCGGGCCTGTTCATTGGAGGGATACCATAATCATTCATCGCAGTAACGTTGCGCTTCGTTCAGATTGAGTGTCCCTTCGTAAATGGCACGACCGGTAATCGCACCGGCAACCCCTTCCCCGGCAACGGCTTTCAGGGCACGTATATCGTTCATATCAGTGATACCACCGGAAGCAATCACAGGAATCGCCATGCTGTTGGCCAATTGCCGGGTTGCGGCAACATTGACCCCCTGCATCATGCCATCCCGGGCTATATCGGTATAGACGATGGCAGAGACACCGTCCTGCTCAAACTGACGTGCAAGGTCTACAGCCTGGGTGTCGGTGACTTTTGCCCAACCATCCGTTGCGACACGGCCATCACGGGCATCGATACCCACGATTACATGGCCGGGAAACGTCTGGCAGGCTTGCCTGACAAAGTCAGGGTCGGTTACTGCTTTGGTACCGATAATCACCCAGGAAACACCAGACTCCAGATAGGCTTCTATTGTCGCCAGATCACGAATACCCCCACCAATCTGTACGGGCAAATCAGGGTACTTTGCGGTGATACCACGAACCGCATCGGCGTTCAGGGGCTTGCCGGCAAACGCCCCGTTCAGGTCAACCAGGTGAAGCCTGCGGCAACCGGCATCCACCCACCGGCTGGCCATGGCAACCGGGTCATCACCAAAGACCGTGGCATCCGCCATTTCCCCCTGACGCAGCCGGACACAGGCACCATCTTTCAAATCGATTGCAGGAATGATTAACATCGTTATGGCTTCCATGTTAAAAAGTTTTCGAGCAGCTGCAGTCCATTGGCGGCACTTTTTTCAGGGTGGAACTGCACAGCGACAATATTGTCATGACCAAGGGCGACATCGAAACCAAGACCGTAGTCACTTCTACCCACCACCATCGCGGCATTGGCAACACGGGCATAGTAGCTGTGCACGAAATAGAACCGGGCATTGTCTACGATTCCCTGCCAGAGAGGATGGGAGGGTTCAGCCTGACGGACCGGGCTCCAGCCCATGTGGGGAACTTTCAATCGAGCGCCTTCGCTATCCCGAAGGTCTTTCCCAAAGAACTTTACCTCACCGGAAAACAGGCCAAGGCACTCAACCCCGCCATTCTCTTCGCTATGATCGAGCAGTACCTGCATACCCACACAAATACCCAGCAAGGGGCGGTTGGCTGCCACCTCTCGAACCACTTCATCAACACCATGACGCCGTATCTCCGCCATACAGTCACGGATTGCCCCTACGCCGGGAAGCACTGCCTTATCGGCAGCCAGTATCTGCCCGGGATCGGAGGTAACAATGATTCGGGTATTCGCCTCGGCAACATGTTCCAGTGCTTTACTGACGGAGTGAAGGTTGCCCATCCCATAATCAATGACAGCGACCGTCTTCATGGTTACAACGACCCTTTTGTAGAAGGCATCTGGCCCGCCATGCGCGGATCCAGGGCAACCGCCATCCGTAAGGCGCGGCCAAAGGCTTTAAAGACGGTTTCTATCTGATGATGGGCGTTGCGTCCCCGCAGGTTATCAATATGCAGGGTGACACCGGCGTGATTCACGAAGCCCTGGAAGAATTCATAGAACAGGTCAACGTCAAAGCGGCCGATCATTGCACGGGTAAATTCAACATTAAATTCCAGACCGGGTCGCCCGGAGAAATCGATAACGACTCTGGAAAGCGCCTCATCCAGGGGCACATAAGCATGCCCGTAACGATACAGCCCTTTTTTATCACCAATGGCCCTGGCAAAGGCCTGACCCAAGGTAATGCCGATATCCTCAACGGTATGGTGATCGTCGATATCATTATCACCAACAGCCTTGATATCAAGGTCAATAAGGCCATGGCGGGCAATCTGATCCATCATGTGGTCAAGAAAAGGCACCCCTGTATCAAACGATGCCTTGCCAGTACCATCCAGATTGATGGCCACACGAATCTGGGTTTCCAGGGTGTTTCTTTCAACACTCGCCTTGCGCTCAGCCATGAACTTCTCCGGTTGGATTGTCATCTATTCTGTTTGCCGGGATATTATGGTGAGCATTATATAGAGACTGTTAACTGCTCGCTAGGAGGCTGTAAGAGGATATTCTTTATTGGGACCGGACCTGTTCATAAAGATTACCTTCCAGGCTTTCCAGAAGCTTATCCACCTGCAGCCTCTGGATTTGAGCCGGTTTTGCTTTCAATGGGTGTAACCGGTCATTCACCCAGTGTGATGACCAGTTCCAGGTCGTAGTCACACACTCCCGGGCGAAGGATTCAAGACCAAACCGATCCGCCTGCTCAAGACATCCCGTGAGAAATTCATCCACATCGGACATCAGGATCGGATAGCTGCCTGCGGGTTTGCTGCTGTATTTATTCTGCGTCTGATAGAGCCAGAACTGGCTATTCTCCGGGATGTTCCCGTTACTCATGGAGGTTAATCGCCCGGGGTTGACCGGCACGCGGCAGGTCAGTTGCTGCTGACGATCTATGGACTTGATCTTATTGGTTGGCATGGAAATCAACACACCATTAAATCGTCCGCCAACCAGCGGTATAACCCCCAGTTCAGTCACCTTGATAGTGTTATCCTGCCGGGTTCTGGTCTGCCACCCTCTTCTGAATCCATCAACCCAGACCGGAACCTCAGGCTTAAACCCGATATTGGCTGATTTCCTGGCCTGCTCATAAAGCAGGCTACCATAACCGACAATGTACTGAGACTTTGCCTTATCAAACGCAGGGAAGCACTCATTGGCCATGCTGATGACAGGCGCTATGCATAAAATATTCAGTAACCCCATCAGCCAAATTACATTGCCTGGTAATTTGAAAGCAGGGTAATTCACTTTTGACATTTTTTTTCCTCAACAACCTTTCACTCAATCTGAGGAGACCGCCAACCTTTGTTTACACTATTAAAGGCTGGTTTTTTAGATAATCTAATAATCAATTAATGGATAAGCTCGTTTTTTCCAGACTCAAAAAAAACCAAAAAGTGAATACCCTTTGTTTTCCCGAAAAAAACAACTCCGCCGTTAACATAATAGCTCTCTTTATAAGAATCGAAATATTCACAAAAAAATATTTAATAAAAAATTAATTTTTATAAGGGTTGATTTTGTTTACTAGTCAGGTATTGTTGATTTGAACCAAGAAGGATCTGATACCATGTCCGGTCGATTGTTGTTTAAGGAAAAACAACTCAGGCTTTGTGTCGTGGCCGCTCTGACGTCAATTGCTGCACCTGTTGCAGAGAGTCTAGTATTGCCGCCAAAACCTCTGGCTTCGAATATTTCCTGGAACTGCCAGTCAGGCATTAATAATGATTGGCTATGCAACGGCATAAGCAGACAGTTTTATAAAACCGAACCTGCTCAACAGTATGCCGGATACTCCAGGCAAAAACAGTCTGATGAACAACAGCTTTATGCTGAATCCTATAATTCATTATCTATTGAAGCTCGAAACTCAGAATCACTTGTCAGTATTCTGGATGCTCCGAGAGATCATTACGTGCTTCAATGGATGGCAGCAAAAGAGCGTGAACAGCTGGAGGCGCTAAAGCAGCGCTACCCGGTATTAAAAAACGCGACCATTGCTGAATACAAAAGATCAGGCACAGTCTGGTATGTGCTTCTGGATGGCCCATATCCAAGCCATATTGCCGCCATGGCGGAACTGGATTCACCGCCCAGATCCCATATGGCCAGAGAACTTTACCCCTGGACAAGATCGCTGGCCAGTATTCATAAACTGGATATTATCAGGCCGAATTACCCGGTGGAACAGCTGGCCGACCGCTATCAGCCAGAATATCCCCCAGAGCTGTCCATGCGCGACAGCAACAATGCGCCTATTAACTACGATATTTCCTATAGTACAGAGCAAAGCCGTCAACCTTCACAATATCAACGGCAGCCCTCTTATACTCAGCAACCGGAAACATCGGTCATCCGTCGTGATAATAGCTACCCATTGGCTGAGACAGGTTATGATACTGGCCAGCCGCCTGAAATAAATACTGTGTCTTATGGCAGTGAGTTCGAGGGCCAATCCTACTCCGGCTTATCCAGTGATCAAAACTACCGGATTCTGCCAGAGCAGGCTAACCCGCAGGAAATGTATGTCAGTATCTCACCGGCCTATCGCAGTAGAATTCCTCAGCAACATACTCAGGGGAGCCGTGTCGACTACAACACGCCAAACGCGCCTGTTGCACCAGCCCCTGAATACAGACAACCCCGGAGTTATGAAGAGTCGGAACCCTCCCGTCCGGCAATGAATGTTCTGACCGCCAATCCAAAGAGTTATACGATTGAATGGATGAATGCCAGTAGAAAAGCATCACTTGAACGGGCAAGGCTTCGTTACAGCGAATTGAAAAATACCCAGATCATCCACTACCAGAGACACAGCAGGAATCGCTATGCCCTGGTCAGTATGCTGTTTGTGAATCGTTCCCAGGCTCTGGATGCTCTGCTCACGCCTTCACTGTCAAGAGTGTCGGCACGTTTCTCGCCAAAAGTCAGACAGGTCGCCTATTTGCAGTCCCTGGTCGGTTCAACCCCGCAGGCTACCCATGCGTGGGCCAGACCCGTGACAGAGCCGTCTATTGATAGACGCCAATGGATTAGTCAGGAAGACCCCGGCGACAAGACCTATATTGTCCATCGTGAAGACCTTAACCGACAGCCAGTGAAGGCAAGGTTAGTGAGTTCAAACGACGCTGGTACACCGACAATGCACAGACCAGCGGTTGTTCATACGATGCCCAACAGAGAACAACCTCTCCACCCGGGTTATCAGCCGGACAACAACTACCAACACTATGAACAGCCGGACCCTCACAATCCTGTGAATGAACTGCTGAACAGCCCTGATGACAGCTATACCATTCAGTGGTTCGCAGCCAGTAACCGGCAGACAATTGACAAGTTGAAACAGCGTTTCCCGGAGCTGGCTTCAGCAGTCACTGTTCATGTTCAGCGCAACCAGAAGGACTGGTATGTTCTGGTTCAGGGAAAATACAGAAACAGTCAGGAAGCCATCAGGGCGCTGAAGTCCCCGGCAATGAAAAACATTGCCCTGATACTTCATCCATGGACCCGTCCGGTGGAATCACTGAAAAAGCTGCAAATCGCCAGCCTCTGACGCAGTTCCCATTTCCGCAACAAGCCTGTTTTACCCTTGATGACGTTAAGTATCAGGGTAAGATAGGTGTCTTTTATTATCACTCTTCCATAGATCCTGAGGATTCCCATGAACCGCATTCTCAAGTTCATTGCCGTGCTGCTGGCGGCGGTGGTTTTGCTGGGTGTTATCGGTGCGGCACTGCTGCCACGCGTTATCGACCCCAACCAGTATCGCGATGAAATCACCCGGCTTGTTTATGAACAGTCGGGACTGAAAGTCAGTATTAACGGGCCCATTGGCTGGTCAATATTCCCCTGGGTTGGCCTTTCTCTTGAGGATGTATCCGTCGCAGGGGCCAATAATTCACACCTGGCGCAACTGGGCTCCGCCGGAGTCAGTGTGAAGTTGATACCCTTGATCAGTAAACGCATTGAAATGCAGACCCTTGAGCTGACAGGGCTGGAATTAACGCTGGTCAAAAATACCAGAGGCAAGGGCAACTGGCAGGTCAGTGCGCCAACGCCCACTGAACAACAACCCACGCCCAGGGGACAGGAGCCATCCCCGACGCCTGAGTCAGAACCAGCCTCGCCTGTCAGGCTGGATATTGCCAGTGTCAACGTCAGTGGACTGCTGATCAGCTATGAAGACCAGGTTTCCGGGCAGAAATACATGATTGACCAGGCCAGTTTAACCACTGGTGCCATCCGCAATCAGCAGCCTTTTGATTTTCAATTAACAGCCCACATTAACATTCCTGACCTGGTGGTAAATTCACTGATCAGTGGCAAGATGACGTTTAATCTGGAAGCGGGTCATTATGACATC
Source organism: Endozoicomonas sp. ALC013 (assembly GCF_049310205.1). Lineage (NCBI taxonomy): Bacteria > Pseudomonadati > Pseudomonadota > Gammaproteobacteria > Oceanospirillales > Endozoicomonadaceae > Endozoicomonas > Endozoicomonas sp. ALC013. Next base: position 29,514 of record NZ_JBLYNS010000010.1, read on the forward strand.
CAGAACCTGAAAGTCAGTGCCACACCGGATGTAGAAAAAGGTGAAAGCCTGAGTATTGTGGGTAATGTTCAATATCAACAAACACCCATGCTGGTTAAGGGCAACCTGGGCGTTGCCGAGTTTAACCTTGCCAATCTGCTGAACCAGATCAAGGTACAACTCCCTCCCATGGCTGACCCGAAAGCCTTGAACCGGCTATCCTTTGACAGTCATTTCAGCACCAATGGTGAAAGCCTGAGCGCAGATAAGCTGCAACTCCAGCTGGACAGTTTTACCCTGGATGGCCATTTCAGGATGAACAGCATTGACCGGGGCGATATGCAGTTCAGCTTTACCGGTAACGACCTTAATCTGGATAACTATCTTCCCCCTGCCACGGATAACGCAGAAGCGCCTGATGAAGAGCAACCCGCTCAATCGGGCTCAGAGCCACCCGCATCCGGTAAAGAGCATCCTCTGATTCCGGAAGGAATGCTGCGTGGCCTTAACCTTGACGGGTCAATGAAGCTGGCCTCTCTCACCGTGGCCAAATTCATTTTTGAACAGCCGTCTGTTTCTATAAAAGCAGCCCGGGGTAAGCAGGAAGTTACCATTGGTTCCCGCTTTTATCAGGGCACTATTGATATGACGTCTAACCTGAATGTACGTCGGTCAGGCAAGCCAAAAATGGCAGCATCGGCAGAGCTGAAAAATATCAGCCTTGAAGCGTTATCAACCGCTATTCCTGATCTTGCCTCACTGAAAGGCGATGTGAATGCGGGTATGAAGGTTTATACACAGGGTCAATACGCCAGTGTTCTCACCAAAAACCTGAATGGCAACATTGAATTCAAGATTGATAAAGGCGCATTCACTGATGCCAACTTTGACAAATTGGTCTGTGAAGGCGTTGCCAAAGTGCGTAAGAAAGAGCTGAGAGCGACGGATTGGGGCACATCTACCGAGTTTACCGACCTGAGCGGCAGTTTCGTCATCAAAAACGGTGTTGCTAAAAACGACAACCTGATTGCAGCGCTCGCCTATATGAACCTGAAAGGTGATGGCCAGGTAAATCTTGTGGATCGACAGCTGGATTATCGTATGGGTCTCAACATTCGTGGCGAAGAAGCGCCGGACAGTGATCCTGCCTGTCAGATCAACAAGGATTACGTCAATGTCACCTGGCCTGTCCGTTGCCACGGTGATCTTGGTGCCCTGAAATGCGGCGCAGATTTCAGACGACTGACTGAAACCATTGCCGAAATCGCTGAAAACCGCCTTAAGCAGAAGATAGAAGACAAGGTGCAGGGACCTGTTAAAGACCTGCTCCAGGGCTTCTTCAAATAAAATTTCTGCCCATAACGACTATACTGCGATCGGCCAGCGGGCTGATCGCAAACCTGTTTTTGTAATTTAATGACTCAAAAAGCCCCATATAAAGACCATACTTTCAGCCAGAGACTTCTGGACTGGTTCGATGTACATGGCCGTAAACATCTGCCGTGGCAGCAAAATAAAACGCCTTATCGTGTCTGGATCAGTGAGATCATGCTACAACAGACGCAGGTAACCACGGTTATCCCCTACTACCAGAAGTTTATGGCGCGATTTCCAGAAGTGACTGACCTTGCAGCAGCCAGTGAAGATGAAGTACTCCATTTCTGGAGTGGGCTCGGTTACTACAGTCGCGCAAGAAACCTGCATAAAGCCGCAAAAAAAGTGGTGAGTGACTTCGCAGGGGCATTTCCCCACTCAGTTGAACAGCTTATGGAACTTCCGGGCATTGGCCGATCCACTGCTGGTGCCATTGCCTCCATTAGCATGGGGATCCGGGCTCCCATCATGGATGGCAATGTAAAAAGAGTGCTTACCCGCTACTTTGCCATCTCCGGCTGGCCCGGGCAGACACGTGTCGCCAATGCGCTATGGGAGATTGCTGAACAGCTGACACCTGAGTGTCGCACAGGTGATTACACTCAGGTGATGATGGATCTGGGGGCAACGGTTTGCACAAGAAGTAAGCCTGCCTGCCAGGTTTGTCCACTGGAAGCCGATTGTATAGCGCACAAAACAGGCCAGCAGAGGCTGTTTCCGGAATCAAAGCCAAAACGGGAGAAACCGGAAAAGTCGGTTATTATGCTGATGGTAGTGAATCAGTACGGTGAAGTTCTGCTTGAAAAACGACCACCGTCTGGCATTTGGGGAGGACTCTGGAGCTTTCCCGAGATTTCAGCTCCTGATCAGATTATCGAGCAGGCACTTGAGAAGACGGGCCTGTTACTGACAGACTTCGACACATGGTCGTCTTTTCGTCATACCTTCAGCCACTACCATCTGGACATTACCCCGGCACTGAGTTTTGTTGAATATCCGGGACAAACCAATACGGTAATAAAAGACCATGACAGTTATTATTGGTTTGCCTTGGATCAGTCGCCTGAATTGGGGTTGGCAGCACCGGTAAAGAAACTGTTACAAAAAATAGAGAATGCATTGTAAGAAATTACCCTGAGGTTATTTTTATACATTATGTATAGAAGTTTCAGCTCTATGGTGTAACTCATTGGTTGAGGAACCTGAAGAATGATTGGTTTCAAATGTGAGACATTCCATAAAAAAATATTGGTAATTGCCATTTCTGCAATAGTCTCAACATCAAGCCAAAGTGATCACGCTGGAGTTGAAACTGAAAATGCCGGTAATTTATCCAATGACCAGCAAGAAACTCAGGAAAACTCCCCACCGGGTTCCGATGCGCACAATATAAATTCCGGCACTATCTACATCGCCACCATGGGGATGACAGGAATGGAGGCTGAGGGGGAAAAAATCCTGAACCACGGCAATATTGAAATCAATGTACCAGGAACAGGTATGAGGGCTACAGCCAGCCCTGAAGATACAAGCCATCAAACGACAGCCACCAACCACGGCACCATTTTGCTAAACCACCCCGAAAGCACAGGAATGGTCAGCAATGGACAGAACATTGTCTGGTCCGGAATCGGCAAAGCGTGGGATGAACACAGTAATGACTACAAAGCAGGTGCCATAAATTATCCCCATGGCTCTATTAAGGGTCAGGGAACCGGACTGCTGTCTTATAACAATGGCCTGATCAAAAATCACGGCAGTATCCAGATATCGGGTTCGCACTCAACCGGGGCCAGGGCACAATCCATTGACCCGGATAATCCAAATGTCGGTTTCGGACTTATTGCCAACACCGGCACCATAACTGCTACGGATGGTGCCAGCGGCATTCACCTGCACAAAGGCGGGCTGAAGAATTCGGGAACAGTGATCAGTGATGATGCCGCTATCCGGGGAACAGGGCCCTTTAATATCGCCATCTTCACCCCCGGTAGCTACATCAGGGGACAGCGTGCTGCCGTGCTGCTTGAAGGCTTCGGTAATGACCTGAACCTGATTGAGCTTCGTGGCGGCACACTACAGGGAAACCTGCTCGGCAACAGCCCGATGGATATTCTGCGTCTCAACCCGGCAGACAACATGACTGAAGACATTAACCAGAAGATTTCAGTCAATGGTGAAGTCAGGGATTTTGAATTCATTTATATAGCCGGAGACCGGTGGACAGCATCCCGGCCAATTATCAACCCAAAATCACTGATTGCCGCCGGCACTGTGAATGTAACCTTGAGTCCTGTCAGTGAGGATCAGGCGCAAACCCTGCAGCTCAGTTTTACGGATTCGTTTCCATCAGAAAATGGCGTTGATATCGAGGTCAACGAATCTGGAATAGCCCATATTGATTTATCGGATACCAATCACCGTCCTGCCGCCAGAATATCCCTGGTGGGAGGTAATATCAGCCAGATGACAGGCCATCTGCAAGGCCGTGATGAGCTATCTCTGGCAAGCGGAATCATCAATATCATTGAAGATGTACATCGAATCAGAGCACAAACCGATGGTGACTGGCAGGTAAAAACGCCGGTCCGTGGCGTAAAACATCTGGTCACTGAATTCGCTGGTGATAAAGACACACCCACTTTTGAACAGACGTCAATTGTCCTTGGGGATCCGGCATTCTCAGCACAAGACAACCAACTGACAGAAAAAGCCAATACACTGGTTGTTGCAACGCCTTCAGAGTCTGACATCAGCTCGGGGCAACCGATCCCGGAATTCGATGGATCAGCGGGTAAAGCAGAAGTCACCATCGCCAATGGGGCGCGTTTTGGCCAACTGATTGCTCCGGAGAAACTGATCGTAAAGGCCTCTGCTGACCAGCCTTTTCACGCTTACGGACCTGTTCGTAATGCTAGACATATTGAAGTTTCAACCTCTGCTCTGGTACAAGGGGTTACACTGGGAGCCTCTCCGGCACATACCGATAGCAGCCTTGGGCTGCTTTTCAGTGACAGCGCATCCGGTGATGCCATCAGGATCACCAATCACGGCACTGTTAATGAGGTTGATGCGTCCAATGGCCATCAACGCCCAGACCTTCACTATATCCACGACAGTGACACGCTGGTAAACCTGCGGGGCAACAACACCAGAAACGACCAACTAACCGTTAAGGGCGGTTCTGCAGAAACCGTACAGGCCGTTTCAAGCTCAGCGCTGCAACATGGTTTTGCTACCCTGAATCTTCATGGCGTGGCAGCACCGGTGGAGCTTCCCGCTGATCTTGAGTCATTGACACTCACCAGTACCCTGCCTATTGGGCATATTTATGCGGTCAGTGCTGATCACCTGGAGAAAGAAAGAGCAGACAAGGCCCAGGATATACCTAATCCGACGTTTATGTCGTATTCAGTCAGGAAGCCTGAAAGTGCAACATTAAAAACTGACCTCATAACACCGGGGCTAAATTTCAACATGAAAGAACGCCCCAACATGCGTTTTGAGATTCTTAATGGTGAAATAGGTACTCTGACAGGTAACCCGGAAAAGGACGATCAGCTGGTTATTCACGGAGGCCACATTCAGGGCGATACGGACAGCCTCCACTCCGTTACCGTTGCCAGTAATGACTGGGGTTCCCATGGAACGCTCAATAACACCGGAGAAGTGCTGGTTGATAAGCATGGCATTCTGACATTACTGCGGGTTTATGGACCACAGGAGATCCCTCACCGTACAGAGAATGATCTGACCCTTCAGATAAAAACAGCTGCCGGACAGCGGTTGCCTGTTACGGTAACAGAGGGTGGAGCACTTGGCCTGCTGGAAGTATATGACCAGGCCAGTCTTGGTGATCTATCGTTGCAGGGTGGCGTGGTAAGCATCATGCCCGGTGACCACAAGACGCTGGAGCTGGGAAAAATTACTAATGCCGACGGTGTTTATTCTCCGGAAACCGGGCTTGGCAATGTACTGGTTGGTGGTAACCCGCAACAAAGCCCCTTTGGGAACAACCTGGTACTCAGTACTCCAAGACCCGTCAGTGTCTTCAGCAAAAAAATTGATAGCCTGCAGCTAACTCAAGGAGCAAAGCTTAAAGGTGAGATTCCGGCGGTAGAGCGACTGTTTATCACAACCCCGGATTTTGTATCTGAAGGCCGGATCAGTGCTATTGAACTGGTCGCTGATGCACCTGTTGCTGAAGTCAATGTTGCTGACAGCTCCAAGCCCGCAGCCGATGTGCCGGATACCCCTGCCAGGCTGAATATACAGACATCACCAGAGCGTCCTTTGACGATAAAAAGCAACCAGCCGACTCCGCAGATACAGCGGCTCAATCTCAATGACGGAGCCAATATTGGTGCTGTTGATTCTGTGAAAAATATCTGGATTCATAGCTCAGGCTGGAACAGCCAGGGGCTGGTGAATAATCCCGAAACACTCACTATTGCCCCTGATGGGGCAGCAGATCTTATTGTTGCTGATGGAACGCAGACCAGTGAGCAGGATTTCGCTCAAAAACAGTCGATGCATCTTTCTTTTTCCGGTGATGCCCCCTATGACTGGAATAAGGCATTTGTCGTCACCAATCTCGGTGAGGCTGGCATCAATGAATTACCTGATCACCGGGGAGAGCTGAAAGTACTGGATTTCTCGGCGGATACCCAGCGCCCTCCCCTGTACTTTATGCAACATGGCGGCAATACCGATCGGGTCATCGGCCGACAGGACAAAAACGACACTCTGGCCCTGGTGAATGGCCCACTGAAAACAGCCTCAGGATTTGCCAATATCGATATCTTTGGCGCTGACTGGCACAGCATTCAGTTAACAAATCCTGAAAATATCAACATCCACGAAGCAGCCAGTGCAGCCAATATTCTTGTTTCTGATCAGATGCCAGAGGGCAAAGGAATACTGGCAACCCACTTTACAGAAGACTGTGGCAGGGTATACGTAAATTCCAGAGGAACGCTGGATGAGGTCAACCTGTCACCATTACAGAGCAGCCCATCATTCAGCATAGAGCAAACCGGTGGCAAGATTGGTTCACTTAAAGGAGCCAACGGTAAGGATGATCGATTCATTGCCAATAATACGACAGTAGAAGAACAGATATCCGATATTGATTTCATTACCTTTAACGGTATCAACCACTATAAAGGTAACCTGCTTCGGTCCAATGGGCTCATTGATGTGAATGGCCATCTCCATTTTTTGGCAGATAGAATGGCTATCGTTTCCGGCTCGTCAGACAGTCGTCGTGCAGAGGTGCCTGAATCATCACCTGCATTGCATATTCGTCAGGGAGCCGTCGTTACCATTCCATCTGAACTTAATATCGACGGTAACTATCAACAGGATGGTCGCCTGGTGCTGACAGAACAAAGTCCGGACGCGGCAGGGTTTGAGCCGTTAACCGATGGTACGATACCGCAAGCCCCGGTGGTGGCAGCCAAAAATATCCACGTGGGTCCTGCTGCTGATTTTGTGTTTGACAGCGTTATCATTCAAGATCCGGCCATTGGCAAACAATATCTGTTGATGGAAGCAGAGGATTCCAACATTAACCAGCCGGTTAATGTGGATGCTGACAATGAGCTCTATATCCACTATGACGCGATCATTGATCCGGATAACGCAAAAAGAATGCTGCTGATCAGCACGGATCAGGCTGACCATCGGGTATCTCAGGTTCCGGGGCGGTTTCGATCCATGATGCTGGCAGCCACAAAACCTTCCGAAAAAGAAGAACACGACAGTGAAAGTGCCAAATTAACCCGGCATGTTGTAAAAAATGTAAAGCCCGGCAAAGACATGAAAAAAGCCGCAGAGCTTGCCCCTGCCATGTCGCCTCATGCGGTGCACAATGCCAACCTTGCACTGAAAACGGCGGGCAAAACCCTTAACGACAGAATGTCTGGCAAACGAACCGGCATCAACACCGGAGATATCTTCTCTTCTGGCGCGGCCTGGATTCAATACGACTACAGCAAGGCAACACAGGATATCAACGACCATGTACCGGGTTATCATGCCAGAATCACTGGCTTCTCCATGGGGGCAGATAGCCCTCTGGAAAGGGATCAGAATATAGAAGCAGGCATTGCCTACACCTATGCAAAAGGAAACGTAGCAGGGAAAGATGGCTCAAGAAACAAAATTGACACGGATACTCATATTGTCAGCCTTTACTCCTCGTACCTGGAAAATGATTTTTTCTTTGATGGCCGGATGAGTTATTCCTCTGGCAAGAATAAAGGACGCCGCTACGTTGATGGTCACCTGAACGATGCAAAATATGATTCCCGGAGCTGGGGGGTCGGCATGATTGCGGGCCACACTTACTCCCTGGGAGATGAGTGGAGCTGGCAGCCTCAGGTAGCCTTTAATTATTTCACCATCCAAACTGACGATTATACCGAGTCCGCCAGAGATCCTGCCCAGACACACTTATCATACGATCAGGTCAAAAATGGCAAATATGACATCATGGAACTGGGTGCTGGCCTGAAGTTGATGGGAGAAATGAATACCCGGGCAATGGTCATCAAACCAGAGCTTGGGCTGATGGGCTTTCACGATTTCAAAAAAGATCCGATTGCTATTACTGCTCACTTTGCCGCAGGGGGTGAACACTTCCGTATCAATGGTGCCGACAGAGATAACAACCGCTATCAATTTGATGCCAGCATGAGTGTGGAAATTCAAAGCAATACCACCATTACCTTCCGTTACTCCCACCATTGGGCAGATAACTTCAAAGTTGATGGGTGTATTGCCAGGGTTCGCTATAGCTTCTAAAAGCCTTTTCCTTCAGACTCCAGCCGACCTTTCGTTTTCAACATTCTGTCCCGCATGAAGCATAGTCCAGCATCAGAGCCTCTAAAGAAAGCATCAATCTTGCCATTGGCACCTCCTTTACGGCTCGTTACATGATGAATCGCTGCTTCGGCGGATGCAAAACTCTCTAGCCCCGGCCCCTTGCCTGAATCGTAAAAGTCTGGACTACCTTCGAAATTGTGAGGATCGTAGACCGTGTATTCGAACGTACCGTCTCTTTTTTTGTTTCGATAGATACCAAAAGAGTATAAAGGCTGGCAAATCATGGCTGTTGATGAGTAATCCCAGTTTGTGGTTTCCAATATATCCTGACGCGTGCATGTTTTGATACCAAGACCTTCTCTTTCGTCTGGCGAGATTCGACCCTCACCTTCAGACCCCTCTTCCACCAGTAAATTCGAGTAGCCTGATGATGAGGCGATGCCGGTTAAAAGCAGGTGCATTACACATATTGTCATAGGGTAATGGCCATTAGACAAACTACGTCTCAACTCTTGAGCATCACCTCTGGCGCTGATTATTTCTTCTAAATAAGCAACCAGGACCTGAAAAGAAAATTTATAACCTGTTGCCTGGAAAAGCTGCATTCTCAGTACGTCAAAACCGCAACTCCACATACTGCCAACATTATTACTGTCATATTCGCCAATACCAAACCTGGTCTGGGCATAGGGATAGTAATCTTTGCCATCTTGATCTTTAGCCTGGAGATTTTTTAAATAAAGGCCTGCCCTGGTTGAGCTTAACTTTGAATATCCGGGGAAACCGCACCCTCCGGCTGTTGATCCGTCTGCAACTTCACAGAACGAACCAATACGCACCAGCTTGTGCTGCCCAGTCCTTTTATCCATCACATGAAGCACTTCTTCAATCGATTCCCCTCTATGGTCTGGGTGAGTGATAGTTACCAGGAATTTCGATATAGCGTAATGATCTTTATTATTAAATGCGATGTCATCTACAGCATCTTTAGCCACCTGTTTGCAGGTTAACCTGGCGTTTGCAACCCACGAATCACCAGCGGCCATCCTCATCTCTTTATAAGCGTCCCTTACATCTGCTGTTGTCCGGAATCCGTCTATAAATCGAACCCGGTCTGTATCCGTTTCTTTTAAAGAGAATGAGAATAGCGAATTCGCCGGTGGTTGGGGCAATGAGGGAGAACTGCCTGCTGTTGCTGATGACGGAGGAGGACTGCCAGCTGTTGATGGTTGTTGTGAAGTATCCGTTGCATGGGTTATCTTGTATTCAGCCAATGCCCGTGTGACGGGCTTTGCAAACCAGGCGTCAGGATGACGCTTCATCACAGCCTCGGCTTCAATTAATGAGACGGTATATTTGGTAAATATCGCTTTCACCACCACCGCGATGGCTTTCACCGCACGAGCAAGGATGAAACTGTCATCATGCTTGTTCCAACAGTAAGACATGGCGTTCAAAGCGCCCAATTCAACTGAACTCATATACCTCTCTCCTTTTATTATTCTGAACAACTTGTATTCTCAGACAGAAAATCTGGCTATAAGTTCAAAAACTGGCCATTTATATGAATGAATGTGTAGCGCACAGATACAGAGTAAACTGATTCTCTGTGAATCACCCGGGAGCACCACAGGGATGAATAACCTTGATGGCGGACACTTCAACAACACCTTCTCACGCCTGCCTGAATGCTTTTATACAAGGCTGGACCCAACTCCCCTGGAGAACCCGAGACTCGTGGCCTACAGCCCATCAGTCGGCCAGCAGCTGAACCTTGAAGACACCCGGAAAACCCGGGAAAAGCTAACATTGATCGGTTCCGGAAACCGTGCATGGCCCGGTTCAGAACCACTGGCCATGGTGTATTCCGGCCATCAGTTTGGTGCCTATAATCCCCAGCTGGGTGATGGCAGAGGGTTGTTATTGGGAGAGCTGGTCAATACCCGGGGAGAAAAGTGGGACCTGCATCTGAAAGGGGCCGGGCCAACCCCTTACTCCCGATTTGGTGATGGCAGAGCCGTCCTGCGCTCCTGCATCCGGGAATATCTCGCCTCAGAAGCGCTCCACCATCTGGGCATTCCGACGACACGCGCTTTGTGCGTGGTGACCAGTGATACGCCGGTTTACCGGGAAACCAGGGAAGCGGGTTCAACATTACTCAGACTGGCCAGAAGCCATATCCGCTTTGGCCACTTTGAATATTTTTTTTACAACAAACGGTATGAAGCCTTAAAAGAGCTGGCTGATTACACCATTGAACACCACTTTCATGATCTTGAAGGAATGAAAGCAGTGACGGGCAGTGACAAAGGCTATCAGCTGTTTTATGCAGAAGTCGTTCATCGTACCGCAACCTTAATTGCCCGGTGGCAGGCCGCAGGTTTTGCCCACGGCGTTATGAATACCGACAATATGAGCATTATCGGGGATACGTTTGATTATGGCCCCTATGGTTTTATGGACGATTTTAACTGGCACTACATCTGCAACCACTCTGACCACTCCGGTCGCTATGCCTTCAGCCAACAACCCGACATTGGCTACTGGAACTGTGGCAGGCTGGGCCAGGCACTGGTTCCCCTGTTTGATGATGTTGAGTTAATCCAGAAAGCGCTGGATCAATACCCACAAATCTACACCCAAACCTATACCCGCCTGATGCTCGATAAACTGGGGCTGGGGGCAGAAGAGGAGGAAGACGCAGAACTGGTTCGCGATCTCCTTCAGCTATTGCATGACAGTCACTGTGATTACACATTATTCTTCCGAACCCTCAGCAGCTTTCCTTCAGAACAAGCCGTTAACCAGCTGGAGCCGTTAGTTAACCACCCATCACTCGCCCCCTGGCTGGATAGCTATAAGAAAAGGCTCAAGAGCAACCCTCTGGATGACCAGAACCGCCAGAAACGAATGAAACAGGTGAACCCGAAATACATTCTCAGAAACTATCTGGCACAACAGGCGATCGAAAAGGCAGAGAAAGGGGACTACCAGGAAATTGAAAACCTGATGAACGTACTGGTTTCGCCCTACGATGAGCACCCTGATTTTGAGCACTATGCAGGTCAACCGCCTGAATGGGGCAAAAAACTGGAAGTCAGCTGCTCTTCCTGAAGGGAATGAATGTTTATCAGGTAGCTTTCCCGTTAAGATACCCTCAATCCACAGTAACTGAAGCAGTGAGATAACAATGGCCAGAATGATTCAATGCGTCAAACTGAAAAAAGAAGCGGAAGGCCTCATGGTTCCGCCACTACCCGGCCCAAAGGGTCAGTGGATCTTTGAGCATGTTTCCCAGGAAGCCTGGACTGAATGGCAGGCCCACCAGACCCGCCTGATCAATGAAAAGCATCTTAACCTGTTGGCACCTGAAGCCCGGCAGTATCTCATGGAACAAATGGATAAATATTTCTCTGGCGAAGATATTGATGCCGCTGAAGGCTATGTGCCGGAAGATAACTAACTCCCGGCTGGCTATTCTTAGCCAACCTCAGGGGCTGGCATGCCTTAACAGCTGATGGGAAAATCTTTGATCATGTTTATTGTTCAGATAACTCTAGTACATGGTTTCAATGAGTTTGACGGGTTGTCGTGCCTCCGCACTCCGTTCGCCCTGAGGCTGTCGAAGGACCCATAGGGCCTACAGGCGGAAACTCCGGACTCTGATAGAACGTGCCAAGCACCCTTCGACTCCGCTCAGGGTGAACGGAGATCGTACACGTCAAACTCATTGAAACCATGTACTAGACATAACGCGCATATAGAAGACGATGGATGCTTATCAATCGTTGCTTATTTGTTGAGCTGCACAGTGCAACCATTGTGCCTGACACAGCAAAACCTGTCGTCAGGTTTGGCTGTACTTGTTTTTTTGAACTCCAATAACAAAAAAGCCTTGAGCAAGGGCTCAAGGCTTTTTATATGGTGCCTAGGGGCGGAATCGAACCACCGACACGCGGATTTTCAATCCGCTGCTCTACCAACTGAGCTACCCAGGCTAAATTTTGGCACATATATTTTTATCATTTAAGTGTGGTGCCTAGGGGCGGAATCGAACCACCGACACGCGGATTTTCAATCCGCTGCTCTACCAACTGAGCTACCCAGGCGCTGTTCAAACAACGAAAACGATGTGCGAGGCGTATTAAACGGATTTCACCCTGGAGAGTCAAGTCATATATAAATTTTTATGGTCAGTCGGTGAGTATGCAAGCCGGGGATCATCAACCCGTCGTTTATTAACCGTGTACATTTCTCTATTGATACCAACTTTACTATACGCCATGCAGTTGATCCCAAACTTCCTGGTCTCGCTCGGCAGTCCAGATTCTCGGCCAGTCGATACCAGCAAACTCATCCCAGAGGCGCTGAACATCAAATGGCAAACAGTGCTCAAAAATGGGCCAGCTACCATACCGGGGGGCCAGGCTTTTATGGGATGCGGCAAAGGCTTCGGTTAACGTTCCCCCGTTTTTATAAACGGTCCCTACCTGATCAATCAGGGTCTTGAGGAAAGTGCGACTTTGCTCGATAGCGGCATCTACATGATCCCGACCATGCACAACTGCACCCCGGCCACCAACCAACGTTTCAGCACCGTAAGCCTTTATCTTGTCCAACGTGGTGGTGGACCAGTCGAAATGGAAAGCATCACCGGTGTAAAGTGCAGCCCGGGCCTCAACAAGATCTCCCGCAAACAGAATGTTATGCCGGGGCAGCCAGGCACAGATATCCCCGGCGGTATGACCCCGTCCACAGTATTCCAGCACCAGGCTTCCCCGAAGCCCACCCAGCGGGATTTCTAATCGATCATTAAACACAATATCAGGATGGGTCAGCCCCTGGATTCCTTCGGGCTCCCGGAACAACCTGGGCATTCGACGAAACTCACTGTCCCAGTCCTCCATACCACGCTCTTCAATCAGGAACCGGGTGTTCTCATGGGCAATAATCGATTCGGCTGAGAAGGCGGCGGCACCGAGTACGCGCACTGCATGGTAGTGGGACAAAACCAGATACTTAACAGGCTTTGTTGTATGCCTTCTGAGTTCCCGTAACCAGTCGGACGCCGCCGTTGGTGTTGCCCGAGCCTCAAAAGCAATAAGGAAGTCTTCTGCCTCAATGGCCCCGACATTGGGATCCCCCTCAGCGGTAAAGGCATAAACACCCTCTGCCAGCACTTCAAGCGTCTCTTTTTTGGGTTCCAGATCTCTTGATGATGCAAACGCTTTATTAGCCATCCTGTTAAGCCTTCGATTTCAGAAAAGAATTTTTTCCTGAAAGAAAATTAAGTAAATCATTTGGAGATCACTATAGCCAAATAAAATCAACAACAACCATCTATCTGGCAAAAATAACAATGACATTTAATTTTCAAACAATTATTTACAGAATAAAAATACCTCCTATCATTTAACCGGTCAGAACTTGCCATGTTTGATTATAAATAATGTGCTGGTTCAGATAAAAATATTACGATTGGAGGCTTGAATATATATGAATAATTTACCCTCTAGTGACTACCCCAGAGCTCCATCCAATACGTTCTGGGACAACAGTGATTTACCCCTCCCGCAATCCTCAACACAGTCGGCTGATTCCCCAGATTCTGGTACATCAGTAACAAACAATGTCCAACCCTATTTGAAGGGGCTTGTCGATGACGTACAGGAATTTGTTAGAGAATTAACATTATTCGAACGATCAATTAACATTGTTACCTCACCTGCTCTGGTCACAACATCAGAGGCGATCACTACCAATTTAAAATATATGGCGGACTCTATAGGGGATACTGGTGAGCCTTATCAAGTAGGGGATATTGGTGAGCTTCATCAAGCTCGACCATTGATCAAAAGCACCGAAGAAGGCATACATGTCTTTTCAAAAAGACCAAAGATTGATGGAATTCTGAGACAATCCCAGATTCCTCATACAACCAGTGAAGCTTTTTTTCACAAGGGACCTGAACAGGCCACGGCAGAGCTCAATGAGCAAATAACAAAAGACACCCAGGGCCTGATTACTGATTTTCTGCAAGCAAAAGACCTGGATAATCCAGACCTGGCGTTTCAACTGGTCACCTGGTTATTGCAACAGGTCTCATGGCAGTTTCCTTTTAGAGTGATGAATGAAAATGAGAGTTCAGAAATGACATGGGAAAATGCAACCCACTCAGAAATACAGTGGATGGAAAGTGGAAGTGTACAACCCATTAAGCACATAAAAAATAAAGACTATGACTTTGTCGCTGTTCCTGTTATGGAATCGGGCATGAAAGCGGTGTTTGTTTTACCGCCAGAAGGGGAAACGAATCCCGGTAGTGAAGATCTCAACCAGGTTTTGTCAAGTGGACTCACCACTATCCTGGGCAAATCCGGAAGTAAACACGCGGTGCTAACGCTGCCCAAGTTCAAGTTCAATTATCAATTTACAAAAATATGTGAAGAGGCTGAAGCCAAGGGTAAACATATAGCAGCATTGGACGTTGATGAAAATGGAGCGGCGGTAGCTGCTGCGTCATCTATACTCTCATACGATTTACATATACCTCCTGAAAAACTTCTTCGCTTTAAATTTGACCATCCATTCTACTTGGCAATAATTAACCATAAAAATTCCAACGACCCAAGGGTTATTGGCATGGCCCAGATTAATCATCCCGGAAAGAGCTGATTAACCTTTTTTACTTCTTGCTGCCACGTTCCCAACAGGCAGTAAGAAGTAAGATAATCAGCAAAGCGCTTATTAAGGAATAGTCCCGAAATAACTTCCTCATTTCACCCAGCTTCAGGGATAGCTCTATAGTTCCATTTTGGGAGAATTTTATCGAACTGAATGGTCATTTTCTCCTTGAAATCAGCCGCATACTTCCGGCCAGCCTCAAAGACCTTGTCGATGATTCTGGTAGTTACGGCAAGTCCTGTTGTCTCTGTTTTACTCATGTAGTATGCCGCTGTTTCAATGCTTTCCAGCGATACGCCCTGACAGGCGCGTGTCACGTGTGGGAACAAGCGGTGTTCAACGGGGTTGTATTTAGAGCAGTATGGTGGATAGTGCGCTATCCGGATCTCCACACCCAGACGATTCGCCAGCGCCTGCAGATCTTCCTTGAAAATATATGCCGACGCACTGTTACTGCCACCACCGTCACACAACATGAGCAATTCATTCTGACCCGGATAGTCCCTTTGCCCCTCTTCATTCCACCACAGTTCAACGCTTTCGCAGGCAAACTCAGAAGTTCGGCATGCTGTCCCATGGTTCGCTTTTTCTGTGGTTTCCGACGCCGGTAACCATTCTTGTGCAGTAAGCGGGAAACGATATTTTTGCTGGCAGTAAAAAATTTACTGGCATACTGCAATGCCGCTTCACATGCTACCAGGAGGTAACCAGGCGCTATTCTCAGACAGCCCCTCTGCTCTCACGCTCAGGCAAAAAAACCTCACAAACAGAAATAGGCTTATCCCGCAAAAAAAACAGGGATCGTCTGGCCCAGGCGATTTCTGCCGTAAATTCCACATCAAGGTGTGCGTTAAATTCACTGGCTTTGATATCGGCAACTTCAATCGGTCCACGGCGCAGGCCGGGCTGACTGAAAATATATTCACCTAATGGCCTGTCCTCCAGTTCCAGAAGTACTCTATTCTCACCGGACAGACTGGACTCCGGTAACACACTGCGGGCAAAAACCACCGGTTGACCTGAGCCAAACAGCAGGACTTCTCTTATGCTGGCACGCTGATCATCGCAATGAAGAAAGGCTTTCTCTGATGCATCCGGCTCCTGCCAATCATGGGAAATGACCCGGACAAAAAAATCGTTGTTGTGTGCTTGTTTCAGCCGTCGGGTCAACGAATGTTGATCCAGTATCATCTCACGCAGTGCGCTGGGTATCGCTTTGGCATCCCGGGCGGGTTGCCAGTTCATGTCAGCAAAGGGCATCGGCAGTACATCCTGCCTGGAGCCGATGACTCCAGGATCTGTCAATCAAGTGGGGATCAGTTAGGCAAAGAGCCTTCAACGCCCTCCACATACCAGTTCATGGACAGAATATCACCATCGTTCAGCTTTGTACCCTCTGAAACTTTAATGGAACCATCCTGTGCCTTGATGGGGCCTTCAAAAATGGTGAAGGTGCCATCGGCAATCTGTGTCTTGAAGGCTTCGACCTGGGCAACAACGGTTTCAGGAATGGCTTTGTTATAAGGGGCCATTTCAACCATGCCTGCGGAGAAGCCGCCCCATACATCTTCTGCCTTCCACTGCTTATCCAGTACTGCTTTGGCCGTGTCAGTATAGAAGCCCCCCCAGTGAACCATGCTGCCGGTCAGGTGGGCATCGGGACCAAAGCGTGTCATGTCCGTGTCATAGCCAAAGGCAAATACCCCTTTGTCCTGGGCGGCCTGCACCGGAGCGGGTGAGTCGGTGTGCTGGTTGATGATGTCGGCACCCTGGGCAATCAGTGACTCAGCCGCCTCACGCTCTTTGGCAGGGTCGTACCAGCTGTTGATCCAGACCACTTTCACGGTGGCATCCGGGTTGACACTGCGCAGGCCGAGGGTAAAGGCATTGATCCCCTGGACCACTTCAGGAATCGGGAATGAACCCACATAGCCAATCACATTGTTTTTGGTCATATGTCCGGCAATCACGCCCGTCAGGTAACGGCCTTCATAGAAGCGGGCGGAGTAGGTGCCAACATTCTTGCCACGCTTGTAACCCGTGGCGTGCTGGAACTTAACGTTGGGAAATTGCTTGGCCACTTTCAGAGTTGGGTTCATGTAGCCAAACGAGGTGGTAAAGATCAGGTCGTGTCCCTGCTGTGCCAGTTTACGGATGACCCGCTCGGCATCGGCACCTTCAGAGACACTCTCAACATAAGTGGTTTCGATATTCTTGCCCAGCTTCTCAACCATCTGCAGTCGGCCTTCATCATGACCATAGGTCCAGCCAGCATCACCCACCGGGCCGACATAGACAAAGCCCACTTTCAGCGGCTTTTCAACCGCCGACGAGAGTGTCGACAGGGTCATCAATCCGGCCGTGGCCACAGAGACGAGGGCCTTTTTAATCAGGGATTTCATGGGATGATCAACTCCTTACAGGTCTGTTTTATCGTTAGATTAATGGCCTGAGTTCCCTGTCAGGCCGGGTTGGAACCGTTTTAAAGATTACCCCGCCGGGTGGTAGGGTTTGCCAAGGGACATTGGTGCCAGCAACCGGCTTCTGGACTGGTTGCTTGATAGCAGTACCAGCACCACAATGGTCGCCAGATAAGGCAGGGTCGCCAGCAGATTGGATGAAATAGAGGCACCCATCCCCTGCAGTACCAGATGCATAATGCTTGCCAAGCCAAACAGCCAGGCCCCCAGTAAGACCCGTTCTACCTTCCAGCTGGCAAATACCACCAGGGCCAGGGCAATCCAGCCACGCCCTGCGGTCATGCCTTCCGCCCACAGTGGCGTATAGGCCAGTGACAGATAAGCCCCCCCGAGGCCCGCCATGGCACCACCAAACAGTAACGCCAGCCACCGGGTCCGTATCACCGGTAAGCCTACAGCCGTGGCTGAGTATGGGCTTTCCCCGATGGCTTTCACCATCAGGCCAGGGCGGCTAAAGCGGAAGAACAGCCAGATAGCCAACGCGATACCCAGAGAGCAGTAAACCAGAATGTCCTGACTGAACAGGGCTTTACCCAGCACCGGAATGTCAGATAACAGCGGAATCAACATGGGCTGGAAGCCTGCCAAAGCCTGACCGATGTAGTCAGTGCCCACATAAGCACTCAGGCCTGCACCAAAAATGGTCAGGGCCAGGCCGGTGGCCACCTGATTGGCCCGCAACTGGATCGCCAGCAGGCCAAACAACATGGCCATGGCCATGCCAACCAGCAGACTCATTATCACCCCGAAAATCAGGCTGCCTGTGGTGAGTGCGGCAATAAAGCCGATCACCGCGCCCATCAGCATCATGCCCTCCTGCCCCAGGTTAAGCACGCCGCTCTTTTCACACACCAGTTCCCCCAGGGCAACCAGCAGCAGTGGCGTACCGGTTCGAACCATGGCAAACAGAATGTTAGTGATCAGGTCCATATCCATTAGCCGTTGACTCCTACATGATGTCCCTGAGCCGGGGGTTGATAAGTAGAGATGTTCAAGCGGTAACTGATCAGAAAATCACAGGACAGCAGAAAGAACAGCAACATCCCCTGAAACAGACTGCCCATGGCCAGCGGCAGGCCAAGGTCAATCTGACCCATCTCGCCCCCCATATAAACCAGCGCCATCAGCAGGCTGGCCAGTAAAATACCAATAGGGTGCAGGCGACCAAGAAAGGCAACAATAATGGCCGCATAACCGTAGCCGGGGGAGACCGATGGCACCAGCTGACCAATCGGGCCACTGACTTCCGAGATACCGGCAAGCCCGGCCAAAGCACCGCACAGCAACAGGCTGAAATACACCAGACGGCGCTCACGGAAACCGGCAAAGTGCCCGGCACTGGCATCCAGACCAATGACCTTCAGCTGAAAGCCCAGGAAGGTCCTGGTCATCAGGACCCAAATGCACACCCCGGCCAGCAGTCCGAAGGCCAGACCAATATGCAGGCGGGTTCCTTCCAGCAACAGTGGCAGCGTGACCACATCGGTAAACAGTGCGGATTCCGGGAAGTTAAAACCATGGGGATCTTTCAGGGGGCCGTGCACGGCATAGAGCAGCAGATTCAGGGCAATATAGTTCAACATGATGGTGGTGAGGATTTCATTAGTATTGAAATGGTTCCTCAGCACCGCAGGGATCAATGCCCAAAGTAAACCGGCCACAGCGCCGGTTATCAGTACCGCAGGGAGCACCCAGCCGCCTTCCGAATCCATCCAGCTCAGGGCGGCCCAGCTGCCCATCAGAGCCCCCATCAGTAACTGTCCTTCCGCGCCGATGTTCCAGATATTGGCTCGAAAACACACCGCCAGACCCATGGCACAGAGCAGTATGGGGGCCGCTTTGACACCCAGCTCGGACAGGCCATAGCTATCGCTGATGGGCAGAATGAAGAAGGTATATAAGCCGGTCCACGGGTTCTGCCCCTGCATGGCAAAAATCACACTCCCGGCCATCAGGGTGAGCAACACCGCCAGAACGGGGGATAGATATTTCATCAGGCTGGAGTCTTGCGGCCTTCTTTCAATGGCAATCTTCATCAGGGGGTATACTCCTTTGCCTGTCTGTCAGGTTCCATTGCCATCGGCGCTGAGGCTGATTTTTCCGGATGACCAAACACTCCGGCCATCCACTGACCCACTTCGTTAATGGAGGTTTCCCTGACCGGTTTCACCGGCGACAGTTTGCCGTGGCAGAGTGCACCCATTCGGTCCGAAATCTGGAACAGCTCATCCAGGTCTTCGGAAAGCACGACGATGGCCGTGCCCTTGTCCCGCAGATCAATCAGGGACTGATGGATCAGGTTAGCGGCACCAACATCAACGCCCCAGGTAGGGCTGGCACAGATCAGCAGTTTGGGATTCTGTAAAATTTCACGGCCAATAATGAACTTCTGCAAATTACCGCCGGAAAGGCTTTTGGCATCCGCTGAGTTGCCGTGGGCTTTTACCCGAAAGCGGCGGATAACGTTGTTGGCAAATCCGTGAATTCGTCGCTGTCTTAAAAACCCACCGGACACCAGGTTTTGTAAAAAGCCGGTGAGCAGGCCATTGTCTGACAGCGACATATCGGGCACCGCTCCCCGACCCAGGCGCTCTTCCGGCACGACGGCCATGCCCAGGCGTCGTCGTTTACCGGGGGTTAGCTGGCCAATGGGCTGGTTATCCAGCGTGATAAAATCCGGTGAGGTAGCCAGTCTCTCCCCACTGAGCAGTTGAATTAATTCTTTCTGGCCATTGCCTGCTACACCGGCGATACCAAGAATTTCCCCGGGTTTTACCGAAAAATGGATGTTGTGCAATGGGGTGCCAAAGTCACCCAGTGCCGCTTCTGTCAGCCCTGTGACGTTGAGGCGTTTATCGTCATTATTATTGGTGGAAAAACTGTAGCGCTGACCCAGTGTCGTCTGGCTGCCCACCATCATACTGGCCATATCCTCAGTGCTGGTGGTTTTCGGATCACAGGTTCCGGCAATCTTTCCGTGTCTCAGCACCGTGGCGCTATCACACAGGGCTTTGACTTCCTGAAGCTTATGGCTGATAAACAGCAGACTGCAGCCTTCAGCGGCCAGCTTTTTCAAGGTGACAAACAAACTGCTGACTTCCTGTGGTGTCAGCACTGAGGTGGGCTCATCCAGAATCAACAGGCTAATGTCTTGTACCAGGCAGCGGATGATCTCAACCCGCTGGCGCTCTCCGGTGGATAAACTGTGCACATGACGATGAGGGTCAATGGGCATACCGTAATGGCTGGAGATTTCCTCGATGCGTCGGGCCAGATCCTTCAGCTGGCCTGCTGCTCTTTTATCCATCGCCTTCCCGTAAAAAGAGAGCGCAATGTTTTCCACCACGGTTAAGGTTTCAAACAATGAGAAGTGCTGGAATACCATGCCGATGCCAAGGCGTCTTGCATGGGCTGGCGATTTCAGGTTGTGCTGCTGGCCATCAAACCAGATATGTCCGCTGTCTGGTTGCGTCACGCCATAGATGATTTTCATCAAGGTACTTTTGCCTGCACCATTTTCGCCCAGCAGCGCATGGATTTCGCCAGGCCGGATGGCCAGGCTTACCTGATCATTGGCAACAACACCCGGATACACTTTGGTGATTCCTGCACAGCGAATACGGTAGCAGCGCTCTTCACCGCTGCGGTTGTCAAAAACAGTGCCTTTGCTGTCCAGGCGGTGTGAACGGCTGGATTCCGGCTCGTGACTTGCGGGCATGATGATCTCTGATAACGTATATTTATTCTTCTTGGTGAATCTTTGTTTACAGATTGACCTGTTGAGCATTTGGGGTGATTTCAAAAGCACAAAGCATACCAGAAACAAACAACAGTTAGCATGTATGAACCGGAGAGAATGATGAAAAAGTGGCAGTGTATTGTCTGTGGTTTTGTCTATGATGAGTCTGTCGGCTGGCCTGACGATGGCATACCTGCCGGAACGGCCTGGGAGGATGTTCCGGAGGACTGGCTCTGCCCGGATTGTGGAGCCAGCAAATCTGACTTTGAGATGATGGAAGTGGGTTGAATGATCGAAAAACCCGGATTTCTGACAAAAATCCCACAAACAGTTGGTTCAGACTATTGCCCTGAGAGCGGCTGTGTTTTAGTCTGTTTTTGTCTGTGAGCCATACACCTGTAGTCAAGAGCTGCTGCTGTCCTTGCTCAGGAAGCGAGAAACCCTTGATTCAAGGGAAGAAACAAGAAAAACAAAACGGAGTGTATTTCCTATGCGTAAACCCGATCTGGTCAATGTCATCGCTGACGAAGCGGATATCAGCAAGGACAAGGCTTCCCTGGCGCTCAATGCCATTCTTGAAGCCATCACCAGTGCCATGAAATCAGCAGACTCTGTCAACCTTGTTGGCTTTGGTACTTTTGAACAGCGCAGCCGTGCTGCCCGTACCGGTAAAAATCCCCAAACCGGCGAAACCATCCAGATTAAGGCCAGTAAGACAGTGGCTTTCAAGCCGGGCAAAGCCCTGAAAGAAGCCGTAAACTGATAGCTCTCTATCTGGCCAGCTGCGATTGATGTGCCAGATAAACCGGCTACCGGTTTTACCATCTTCATAAATACTGTTTGCACAACCTCTCAGAAAGCATTTTTCCATTGCCAGCTTTTGCAAGCTGCGCCATGGGGAAGTGTTTTTTTATATAGAGTTCGGGACTGAAGTAGTGAAATTCAAATTGTTGTTATGGGCACTGGGTTTCATGATGAAACGTGCCAGTCGAAAGAACCCCTCATTTCAAAAGACGCTGGAAGGCCAGGACCTGACCTTTCAGCTCAGCAGTAAAGACGGTGTCGCCCGGCACTATATTGTCAAAGACAAACAGGTTTACCCGGTTGCCGGAACCACCACCGAGCCAACATTTGAGCTTTCTTTCTCCAGTGCCACTAAAGGCTTTGAAATCCTGACGGCAAAAAATACCCAGGAAGCCTTTATGCGTGGTGTCCAGGAGCAGAATATCGTGGCAACCGGTGATCTCAGTAAAGTGATGTGGTTTCAAACCATGACCAGAGCCATGAAGAGATAGTCAATTCCACCCTCTTTACGCCTTGCTATTGGGTGTGAGGTGAATAACCGATAGCTGGATACGTAGCTTCCATAATCTTTGGTTAATCTGATGTTAAGTGGTTGACAGTCCATCCAGTGATCTCTAATATGCGCCGCATCGCTGAGATGTTGGACAGCGATGGCAAGGCCCAGGTGGCGGAATTGGTAGACGCGCTAGCTTCAGGTGCTAGTGTCCGAAAGGGCGTGGAAGTTCGAGTCTTCTCCTGGGCACCAATCATCGTTAAAAATCAGTAGTTTGTCGTATATGCCCAGGTGGCGGAATTGGTAGACGCGCTAGCTTCAGGTGCTAGTGACTGTATGGTCGTGGAAGTTCGAGTCTTCTCCTGGGCACCAATTCTCAAAGATATGTCGTGTAATTATCGGCAAAAAAAACCGGACAACTGCCCGGTAATATCTTCTCTTATTTCTCTTCCTTTTTGTTATCTTGTACCCTGTACTTCCTGGGTTTTCCGGATATAGATTTTCTTCGCTTCCAGTGTTTTGTGGCCGGATACTAATCCTTCATGGTCAGATACACCTTTGGCTTTCAGATCGTGAAAGTGCCACTTCTCGTTAATCAGTCCTTCATCTACGGCGCGGTTGATCAGTTTCTGCCACTGGCTGTCCAATGTGTTTTTGTGCATTTTTTGTCCCGGTCTCATCGGAATGCCTTTTTTACCGGTTACCTCAGGTGCACCAAACACGTATTCGAACTTCTCGCCATTGCTGTAGTCCTCAAGAAGTTTGAGTGCTTTTCTCAGTCTCGGTGTCCAGAGGGTGATTTCATCCAGCGATCCTTTACCCCGTTTCAGTTGTACACCTTTTTCCAGTAATTGATCCCGCTGCATATTGATTAGCTCGGAACGTCTTGCACGACAGATATAGGCAAACTCCATCATTGCTTTCCAGAACGGATTGGCCAGATAGTAAACGCAGGCGTAGTCTTCATCGCTGACGTACACATCCTGACGGTTCGGTCTTGGCAGGGCTTCGCAATCCAGAGATGGGTTTGGTGGCACACCTTCCAGGTGGCTTCTGCCCCAACTCCAGGCGCTGGAGATTAATTTGCGGACAATGGCCACGGCCCCGAGTTTATCTGAATACTTTTCATAGAACCGGTTAAGTGATGGCGGGGTGATCAGCGTCAGGGGCACATTACCGAAAGTACCATATCCCTCGACGGGGAATTTTTTTACTTTGGGGGTGTAGAGCCTTTTATTGTACTGCCAGTCTTTGCTTTGGCTTTTGAACTTTTTTGACTCCAGGTATTCATCCAATAGCCAGCCCAATGTCTGGTCGGAACTTTTCTCCAGGTTCTCAATGGCCATATAGAGTTTGGACATGGCCATGGTTTCTGGCCCCAATACAATCTCGGCTCCGAATACATTCTTTTTACCAACTCGCCCGTGGTAAGGCTTATAGATGAAGCGTCCTTTACTTCGATAGACGCCATCCGGCAACTGGGCATTCTCTTTTTTGCGTGGTCTTCCCATCAATACATCTCCTACAGGAATTTGAGTGGTTGTTTTTTGGGTTGTTGTGGTTCGGTGCCAATCAATGGCTGGTTAATGGCGGCGTAGGTGGTGACTACTTCGCCATTACGTCCGTAGTAAAACGGTATCCTGTTTTGAATCATCCATTTGATCAGTGCCGTTTTTTGCTTAATGCCTGACCACTCCATCAGGTCGGGCTGGGAAATAAGCGCATCCATATCGCCGACCCGGTTAAAAGAATTTCAGGATGTCGTACCTCAGAACCGGCTGGGCATTGCTGGTGGTCAGTCGTTTACTGTTCCGGTTGTGGAAGCAGATCTCGGAAGGGTCATACATCAGGCCGTACTGCCAGCCCTTATCGGTGAGCAGGTATTTGCCTCTCTTGCCCTGCCCCGTCCATTTGATAATCCTGTGCTTCTCCAGTACTTCCACCACATGCTGACGGCTGCGCCCAATAAATTCGCCAAGCTCCACCAGGGAGAAGTAATCGTCCAGTTCGTAGCGGTTGCGTTTGCGCTTTTGTTTTCTTTGCACAGGCTCGTCATCGCTGTCAGATCCAACCACCGCAGGATCAGCATAGCGGCAATCCTGATCGATCGATTCAGTTTTGGATTCATCGGGGAGAGCCGGTTGCAATCGGTCCAGCACGGTCTGATACCATTTCACCTGCTTTACTGGCGCACCACTGTTATGGGCTTTTCCGGTATCAAGGATTTCACAGAGTGGCTGACCCTGGTCGGTAGGTACCCACTGGCTGTCGATCTTGAGCTGGAGTCCTGCAGCTTCCAGCAATTTGTTCACTTGTCGTGGATCCTGGGTTGGAGTCATCATCTGCCCGAGCTGGGTTGGCGTAAACGTCATGGCCTGGACAGGCGCCACCAGTTGTTTCTGCCCCATGGCTTCCAGTGGCGAAAAGCCGATCTGGCTTTTCAGTAACCGGTCAGCGGAGAGCAGCTTCTGATTACCGGTAAAGCCCAGCGCCTCGGCAAAGGCAATGGCTTTCAGGGAGGTGGCCATATTGATTTCCAGCAAAGCCTGAGGTGTGGATAACTCTGGTTGATAAATCCCGGGCTTATGCAACGCAGGCATAGTATCGTGACGGGCAAGCTGCTTTTCACGTTTATCGTCAATCGCTTCCTGTCTTGCCTGTTTGCCTTCCTGGGTCATGGCAGAAAGCAGGACATGGTTCGCCGCATTCACAGAAAAGTGATAAACCCTTCTGGGTCGACCTCCGGAACTTTGCAACATCAATGTTGTAAAGTCTTGGCCCTCGGTAAACTCATGCTTTGTAATCTGTCGCTTAATCGCCTGAGCTACGGTTTTCGACTCCAGGTTAAAGCCGCACACTTTTTGCAGCAGCTCCTCGCCTTCCACTTGTTCATATCCTTCAGGAGTGAGGCGAATAATGCCGGCACGACGGATTTTCAGTTCGGCCTGATCCAGGCTGGTGATAAGGTTGGCGCTTTTATTGGCAGGTACTGTGCTGTCCATAGTCAGTGTCCTTTGATGCTGGCCTGTTGATAACTTTGGTGTTCAGGTTTTCCACAGGGTGTGGGTTATTGCTTTCAGTGAATATGGGTGGTTTTTTGTATTGTCGTTTGCTGATCAATATCCCGGATGCGTTGCAGGATCAGTCCGGTTACCAGCATGGCCTGATCCCGCGCCCGGGGGCTGTGGATGCCGACAGTAATGGCCACAATCAGCGTGGTCATTTCAATCAGTACGGTTTCTGCATCCAATAGCTGGCCTTCCATTTCGTCACCGATCCGGTCCGCCAGCATGATTTTTTTTGCCAGTTCCTTTTCCTCCTTTTCCGAGCTGAGACCAGCGGTCTGTTTCTGTTTTATTTCTATGGCCAAGGCCAGATCATCGGGTGTGAGTGGACTCATTCCGGCTTTCATTAAAACAAGCTCCTTTAAAATGGGATGGAGTCGTCGTAGGAGTCATACTGTTGTGTCTGCATGGGCTGGGGAGCATGACCACCATCCCGGGCGTTGGTGTACTGGTTCTGATGTGTGCCTGGCTGTGGCTGATAATTTTGGGGTTGAGCCTGCTGACCATTGGGGTTCTTTTCCAGAAACAGCAGCTTGCCGTTGTACCCGCTGTACACGACTTCAGTCTGGTAGCGATCCTGACCATTCTGGTCCCGCCATTTTCGGGTCTGGAGCTGTCCTTCGATCAGGACTCTGTGGCCTTTGCCCAGATACTGAGCGGCCAGTTCAGCAGGTTTGCCATAGAGAACCACCCGATGCCATTCGGTGCGGGTTTGTTTCTGGCCATCTTTTTTCCAGCTCTCTTCAGTGGCGATGGAAAGAAGGGTTACGGCATTGCCATTGGCGGTGGCTTTGCAGTCCGGGTCTTTGCCCAGCCTGCCAATCAGGGTGACGCGGTTCATGGATGCGACCATCAGGCGATCTCCTTTTCTTCTGGTTTTAGAGAGAGTTGTTGAGCTGGGGTGATCAGTGCGGCACGGCGGATGATCAGTTCGATGCGGTATTCGTTGCCGTGGCGGTCAAAGCGGTAGCAGTCCAGTGAGCCTTTGCCGAGCCACTTTTCCATGGCGTGGATATCGTCGGTCAGAATCTCTTCGGTGACTTCGCCATCGGAGTAGAGCAAGTCGGGTTGATCTTCGCCTTTTTCGATTTCTGTTACCGGTTCGGGCTGTTTGTCAGCTACTTTCTGCCGGGCTTCCTGATTGAGGCGTATTTCAATAATGGCGATCAGGTCGGTTTGCTCTTTATGAAGAAGCACATCCAGATCCGGAAACAGGTAGTCCTTATCAGCTGCCATTTTTCGGTATATCGCCAGATTGTTTTTTACGTCCTGTGCCTGCTGCTTCTGTTCGATCCGAGCCTGTGCCAGCCGGTCATTTACCGAAGACTGCATACTGGCAACACTCTTTTTTCCCTTGATGACTTCCTGAAAATCAGCAGGCGTAACCTCGGCGGCGATCCAGCCGGGAGTGAGTTCCGAATTGATCACCTGACGTTCTTTTTCCAGTGCGGTGACAGCTTTCAGCACCATGCTGTCTTTTATATGCTGCTTCTGATGTTTGACCAGCTTGTCCAGCGACTTGCGTTTGCTGGCCATGGCATCGGTGAGGTGGTCTATGCGGGTAAATAGTTCGGCGATTTCCGGTACCTGGGCAAGCGCGGTTTCTTTGCCGTCCTTCAGTTTCTTTTCCGTCTTTTTGAAAAACTTCACTGCCGATTCGGCATCGGCAAAATCCTGATCGCTGACCAGTTCGGATTTCGCTGAATCAATGCGGTGATGGATCTGCTCTTCAAGTTGGGGCAGATTGGAGTGATTAACCTGACCGTTAAGTTGGATAACCAGGGTGGTAGTATCTTGAATAAGCTCGCCTTCCAGAACCGGAGTGGCTACTGCCGATTCAAATTTGTGCAGATCTTCCTGAAACTGCTTCCATCCAGCGATCAGAGCTTCACGACGATGGTCTTGGGATTCGTAGTAAACATGGCGCAGGTTGGCAGAGGTACCATCAGAGCAAACAAACAGAACCCGTTCGGCACCACTGACCAATAGTTGTTGTTCCAACTGCCAGTAATAGGCAGGTTCAATACCTTCTCCTTCGATCTGGGCAACCAACTTTTCATTCCAGAGCTTGTGCTCGAAGACCAGGTCTTCCACCATGGTCAGCCCGTCGAAGCTGGCCAGCAGAGGTAAACCGTCAATGATGGTGACGCCGGTGGCTGGGAACAGATCCGCTCCGACTATTTTCTCTGCCAACGGTCGAGCTTCTGCTTCGGCCCGATGCCCTGCATCGAATTTCTTCTGCTGAAATGCATTTACCTCTGGGGTGCTGCCTGTTTTCTTCTGATGGAGTAGCTGGTCCCGGCTGAGGTAGGGACTGTCGCCCATCATGGCCGGTGCCTCGCTGGCGGTGAAATAGTTCTGGCGCAGGGCGAGCCATTCAGGCGTCCCCTGTTGGATATCGAGAATGTCCATTTAGTGGCCTCTGGGTTGGATGGCTTTCAGTTGTTGTACTTGTTGTGGGGTGGCTGGAGCTTTGGAATTGATTTTTCGGATGATGCGATCTGCACTCTGTTGGCCGGACTCAATGGATGCCCGCCATTCTGGTAACAGACGCTGGAAGTCTTCATCGGAGTAGTGGTTGTGAACCGGTGACTGGGTCGAGTCATTCATATCGGGCACATAACCATCGGTATCATCATCGGTGCAGGCGACGCCAAGAATCCCGACCAGAGTCTGACGCTTCAGATAAGTCACGGTAGAACCGATCTGTTGCAGGGCGCTTTTGTTGCCGGTGTTATCCACAGGGCCAGTGGCGGTGTTACCGATAGAGTGGCCGGATACATGAGCCAGGTTGCAGGTGATGGTGATCTGTGGCCCGTTCTGCTGCTGCTCAAACCAGTAGCTCAGGCCGTAGCGGTGAAGAACTGGCTGAATTGCAGCGACCACATCATCAATGGAGGCGTAGGAGTACTCCATACGACCACCACTTTTAGTATTGAAAGCAGCACTCTTGCTTTTCTTTACTACCGGCATTTCCTGCTGAAACCGGGCAAAGGCTTCATTGAATTGCTGTCGTGCAACAATGGCCTGGCTTTGTTCGTACAGGCTCATCACCCGTTCCAGGGTATCGATGCTGGCATTCTGGGTGATGGCTGACTGCATGATCTGGCCCACTTCAGACAGGGCAGGTGCAGGCTTATCCACAGGCAACACGTCAGCAGATTCCATCAGTTCGGTCTTCTTTTTAGCTGGCATGGCGAAGGGCCTCGTCCCGGTGAATACGGTTTCTGACGGCCAGCACCTGGTCGGCAATTTCCATCCGAAAACTCTTTTCCAATTGGGTTTGATTAGCCACGGCAATAACCTCTTTTGCTGGCGTAGTTAATGACATCCCAGCCGGAGAGCCGGGAGTGTTCGTTGTTGCAGTCATGCACCAGCTGTTTCACGGCTAGCCAGCGGTAGCCCTGCATGGGGTGGAATTCTTCCAGGGTAAGAAAGGTCAGGAAGTTGCCCGGGGTCAGAACGCCAAAACCGGCAATGATGATGGACTTGTGATCTTCGATCTGTGCCTGAATGTGGGTTTCAATCCGTTCCAGTTCGGACTCGATGGTCTCTTCACGGGCTTCCCTGTCGTCAATGGCATTGAGGTGCCGGTTGAGATCGCGGGTAACTGCGTCCATTAAAGATTCCTTATTTTTGTAAATTAAATGTTTTTCATATTTATATAATTGCAAAGTGATACTTTGCAAATGATAAGTAATAATATATTTATATCAATTTGTTGTTATTGGTAGTTTTTATAAATCTATGGTTTAGGTTAGGTATATCAGGGGATGTGGTTTGTTTTCTGACACGGGTTCAGGGATGGATAGCGTAGAGCAGTGGATTCAGTGTTTGCCAGAGTCTTTGCAGATGGCGATAAATAACACGGGAAATGCCGGAAATGTCATAGCTTTTGTAAACTCGATACCCAAAAGCAAAGGGCGGCCGCGATTTACCCGAAGTGGTCGATGTTACACACCGACTGCTACCCGGCAGGCAGAAAATGAAATTCGTTGTTTGGCAAGGCTGCAGCTGAAGAAAATGCTGGCTGGCCCCGTGGGGGTTTTGGTGGTGGCGGTCTTTCCGATTCCATCAAGCTGGTCAGGGACGAAAGCCGGTCAGGCGCAGGCAGGGGGCATCCGCCCGGCGGTGAAGCCGGACTTCGACAATGTCGCCAAGCTGTATTGTGATGCCCTGAACGGGATTCTCTGGGAAGATGACCGGCAAATTGTCGATGGCCGCTGCATCAAGGTCTATGGACAGCAGCCTGGTGTGCTGGTGATTGGCTGGCCGCTATAACAGGAAGCTGACACCGACGGCAGTGCCCTTGTAGATATCCTTGATATCCCCCGCATAGTTAAGATCAAAAGTGCCGTACAGCCGATTGATGAATCGCAGGCTGTGTTGCGACTTGCTGATCGGGTTCCACAGGCGAAGCGAAAGTTCACCGTCGTGTTCTATCAGCAGGATCTTCCCCGGTTCAGGGGCAATTACGGTATCCACCTGAACTTTGGCACCTTTGGGAATACTGATCGCTGTATCGGATGGGGTCTGGTTGACCATGGTGTCGTTTTCCATCCGTAACAGAAAGCTCTTGTGGTCCGACTCAATAATGCAGATGGCCGACTCCGAGAGTACCTGCTGTCGTCTTTCATCGAGTTCATCAAAGAAAGCGCTCGCCTTATCCAGGCTGATGTAGGGGAGGGTTTTCGGGTCCGGCAGCTCTTCGCCGGTCTCCAGCCAGTGAATGGAAACGCCAAGAACGTCAGCGATGGCGATTTTGTTATTCAGCTTTGGATTCCGGGCACCACTCATCCACAAACTGTATGTCCCTTCCGTGCAACCCACGGCGCGGGCGATATCGACATTTTTCAGATTTTGCTCTTGGGCTTTGTTTTTGACCCGGTCTGTCCAGTTTGTCACGTTCTTTTCCAATTACTGTTATTCATTATCCATAAGCAAAATAGTACACGGCTGGGAGCCATTGATTAAGGGCGAGAGTTCGCTTTGGATGAGTCGGGCTATTTACAAATAATCTAAAAGCAACGTATTCTCTTAAGAGTCTTTGCTTAAGCAAAGAAATAACGATAAAAACCAATCCTCAAGGAAAGATGTGATGAGCCAATCTCAGCCTCATGCTCAGTTCAGAGCATCAGCCAGCCTCTTCGTTCGCACCGCAGGAGGTACCCCATGATCCATACCGACGAACTGGGCATCCCCGACCAGCCACAATGCTGGCAGGACATTCTGTGGCCACTGGCAGGACAGCCCGCCATGCCAACCTCGGCATCACTGTATGAAGAGTTGTGCTGGGAAAATCCGGATATTGATGTGGGCGAACAGTTGTTGAAAGCGTTTCACTACATGATCGATCGTTGGGACCAGCCGGGTGAGGCTAAAAACGTGGTGATCTTTCTGAAAAAGTGGATGAGCCTGAATCAGAAGAATGCCCTGCAGGCGGCGAGGTATTTTCCAAAAGAAGCACCTCTGGCAGGAGGTGACCAATGAAAGAGTTTGGCAAGGTCTCCAGCCAGTTCTGGATCAGTGATGATATTCAGCCGCTGTCAGATAAAGCCAAACTGTTGGCTCTTTACCTGTTGACCACCGGGCACGGAAACCTGATTGGCATCTTCAGGATGCCAAAAGGCTATATGGCGGCAGACCTTGGCTGGGATGAGCCGAGCGTTGAACGAGCGATTGCCGAGCTAACGGCGAGCGGTTTCCTGTTGGCCTCGGAGCAGTGCCAGTACATCTGCATTCCGCAGTTTATGGAACACAACCCTGTGGACAATATTACCCAGATTGATGCTCGCCTGAAGCTGTTGGTGAAACTGCCACAGATGCTGCTGGAAGACTTGCCCGGAGTGCTACCCGTTATCGAGAGGGCAGTTGCGAAAGCCAGTGATTACAAGGGCTCGAAGCAAACCGAAGTGTTGTTGGAAAGCGCTCGGAAGATGCTCGGCAAGTGCTCGGCAGAATCTCGCCCAGAGAATAAGAGAAATAGAGAAGAAGAGAATAAGAGAAATATTTACAAGACATATGTCCGATCTGACGATCGCACGACCCCCAGGACGGGGGAAGTGCCACCAAGTGCCGGGAGCACGACTGGTGCGACCCCCAGGACGGGGGAAGTGCCATCAAGTGCCGGGAGCACGACTGGTGCGACCCCCAGGACGGGGGAAGTACCACAGGCTAAATCGGGCAAGGCTGATTTCTCTGAATCTTTCGAACAGTGGTGGAGCCAGTATCCCAAACGGGAAGGTGACAAGGGCAACAAAACCAAAACCTTTGGTCACTACAAAACACGACTCCGGGAAGGTCATACCCCTGAAGCCCTGTTGGGCAACATCCTGAAGTACGCCCGTTACTGTGATGAGACCCAGGTGACGGGTACCCAGTACGTGAAGACCACCACGGCCTACCTGAATAACCCCGACAACGCCAGCAATCCATGGACGGTGAACTATGAAGCCCGGCAGCGAAATTCTGGAAAACTCAGCCTTGTTGAGCAGGTTGAACAGGCCAACGCCCATATCCTCCAGCCCGGAGCCTTCAGCGAACAGGGAGCCTTCAGCGAACAGGGAGCCTTCAGCGCAGAGGGAGCCATCTACGACGTTGAGCCAGAGGGATCTGGTGAATCTGTTCTCGACCATGACGGGTCTGTTCGGCCAGAAGTGGACCAGTGCCTACGGCCTGGCTGATCGCAATGGTGAGTGGCTGAAAACCCTGAATGGGCTGCACCCTGCCCAACTGGAAATCGGGCTCAACCGTGTAAGGTTGGCTGGTAGTGAGTGGCCACCAACCGCGCCGGAATTTCGCAAGCTGTGCCAGCCGATGCCGGAAGAACTTGGGTTGCCCACGCTGGCCAAAGCCTGGCGGGAAGCCAATGAGCATGCCAGTCAACCCGCTCATCACGGCTGGAGCCATCGGGCGGTATACCTGGCAGGCCGGGCATCAGGTTGGTATGAGCTGCGCAATGCCGGTACTGCGGAAGAGTGCCGGGAGGTGAAGCGTCGGTTCGATGCGGCTTACCAGGCTTTGGTCAACCGTGAATGCCAGGGCCAGCCGCTGGAAGACCAGTTGTCCATCGAGCACCAGTTCGATCCTGCCATTCACTCGAATCAGCTGGCGAGGGAGAGTATGGCTGAGCAGGGCATTGATCCGCTGGATGGGCAGGGGGCGCGCCAGAAACTGATGGGAATGTTCTGATGAATGGGCTCAGGGATGGCATCTGGCTGGCGGTGGTCTGGGTTGTGCTGGTGATGGTGCTTTGCTGGCACTTTGTGGAGGCAATCTGATGGCGGAGCTGTCATTGCAGAAGGTCTCGGCGCAGATGCTGGTGCCGGTATCGGACGATGACCAGATGTTTATACGACAGCTAAAGACCGGGCAGGTGATTCGGGCAGAGTTTCGCAAGACACGTAATCCGCACTTTCACCGCAAGTTCTTTGCACTGCTGAAGTTGGGCTTTGATCACTTTGAGCCCCAGCCGTGCCGGATGGAAGGAACCGACCAGTGGTTCACGCCGGAGAAAAATTTTGATGAGTTCCGCCGCTGGGTGACGGTTAAGGCTGGATTTTACGATGTGATCGGGTACCCGGATGGAGGCGTTCGGGTCCGTGCCAGAAGCCTGAAGTTTGCCAGCATGAGTCAGGAGGCGTTTGAACAGTTGTACTCCACGGCGGTGGATGTGTTGCTCCAGTTTGTGCTCCATCCGGGACGGGGTTGGAGTCGGCTGAAGGTGGAATCACTGGTGGAGCGAATTATCAATTTTGCGTAGGGGGAAGGAGTCCATGAGATACCTGTCGTTATTTTCGGGGATTGAAGCGGCGACTGTTGCCTGGCATCCGTTGGGATGGAAGCCGGTGGGTTTTACCGAGATCGAACCATTCCCCTGTGCAGTGCTGGAACACCACTACCCCGATGTACCCAACCTTGGCAGCGTGACGGATATCACGGAAGCCATGATCCGCAAACTCGGCCCCATTGATCTGGTGGTGTTTGGCAGTCCTTGTCAGGATCTGTCGGTGGCCGGCAAACGAAAAGGATTTGACGGTGAACGATCAGGACTCTTCTTCGCAGCAATACAGATTATTCGGTGGGCCAGAAAACACGGCAACTGCCGCTTCGCCCTGTGGGAAAACGTACCCGGCGCCTTCAGCAGTAACCAGGGCAAGGACTTTGCTGAAGTACTGCGATTACTTACTGGCACTGACCAGTCATGCCCCGAGCAGCCTGGCCCAAAAAAGTGGCGGTACGCTGGAGTTTCATTCGGTAAGGAAGGGCTTGTTGAATGGCGGGTGTGTGATGCTCAATTTTATGGAGTACCCCAACGTCGTCGAAGGGTCTTTGCTCTGGCAGATTTTGGAGACTGGACCCGTCGGGAGCCGATTCTATTTGAGTCCGAGAGCCTGCTCCGGGATTCTGAACCGGGCGCAGAAGCGTGGGAAGAGCCTGCCGCCAAAGCTGGAGCAGGCATTGCAGCAAGTAGCCTCACGGGAAACCTGAGTGCTTACGATATGACGGCCTTCGGACAGTACGGTCCTGGTAAAACATCATCCACATTGAA
Organism: Endozoicomonas sp. ALC013; assembly: GCF_049310205.1. Classification (NCBI taxonomy): domain Bacteria; kingdom Pseudomonadati; phylum Pseudomonadota; class Gammaproteobacteria; order Oceanospirillales; family Endozoicomonadaceae; genus Endozoicomonas; species Endozoicomonas sp. ALC013. The sequence goes on from NZ_JBLYNS010000010.1 coordinate 63,511, forward strand.
GCAACGGGATTACAAAGATGCCACGGATCTGGTGGTGTTCGAGCCCGGTGCCATGTCGCGACTGGGTGGCCACTGGTCATCGGAATTATCACCCTGTCTTCGAGCCCATATGGGCGATAACCATCCGACCATTGCCTTCAATCCGAAGGACGATCCGGTTCATTCCGAAACCGTGGCCATGACGTTACAGGCTCAGGGGAACGGTTTGAGTGCTGCAGTGGCGATACCGATTCATGATCAGGCCACCCGACATTCTGGCAAGCGAGGTGAGCATCAGGACGGGAAAGGAAATGGCCTGGGTATCGGACAGCCTGGTGATCCGATGAACACATTAACCGCCGGTGATAAACACGCAGTTGCCAGTACCTCCAGCGGTGAAGCCGAGTTAGCCATACGTCGATTGACTCCCATCGAATGTGAACGTTTGCAGGGTTTCCCGGATGGGTACAGCGCTATTCCCTGGAAAAACAAACCGGCAGAAGAGTGTCCTGATGGTCCGAGGTATAAGGCTCTTGGTAACTCCATGGCCGTTCCGGTTATGCGCTGGATTGGAAATCGTATCCAGACCGCGCTGAATTAGGAGGCTGCCATGTACTTTGCTTTGGGACCGGCTCTGATGCGGATCTTTGGAACGCCGGAGCTGATGATAAAAACCGCCAGCTGGCAGCGGGATATCAACGCAGGTTATCGCAAGACAGCGGTTGCTCCAGAGCATCGCAGTACCCGGGATGAACGACTGGGTGATGATGGTATTCGTAAGGGCGATCTGCGGGAAAAAATGCAGCCGGAACTTTTTGCTATTCTGACGATCCGGTATGACGATAATCAGGAAAATCGTTCAATTGCATGGCAGCGGGTTCAACACCATTTACGCAGTGATAAACGGTTGCCGAAACCGTTTCGCTGCAATCCGGTACTGCTAAGACTCTGGCTGATGTATGAACTCCAGCACCCGGGGCTGAGGCAGGACAAAGGTAAGATCCAGATCAAGGGCAAGGGGGAGAGCACGGTTTACCGCTGGCAGCAGAAGTGCCGCCAAGTCTGCAATGAACTGATCCGGCTGGCAGAGGATGAGGCTCAGGATCTGCTGGAGCAATCCGGGGTTATCCGGCATGAACCCTATTGACGGCAGGCCAAACTTAAGTGTACTACAATGAAATACACTAAAAAGGAGGTCATGTATGAGTGTATCCAGCGTTCGTCTGAATCAGGATATTGAAGAACCGTTAAACCAATTAGCCAAAGTGTTGAGCCGTAGCCGGAACTATCTTATTAACGAAGCGGTCAGGGAGTACATCAAGAAACACGCCCGTGAAATGCAAGAGTGGGACGAGACCCTGGAAGCACTGGATCAGGTGCGCAGGGGAGATACCGTAGATGGTGACGCCGTGATGGAATGGCTGGAAAGTTGGGGCAGTGATAATGAGCTGGAGGCACCTGAATGAAACTCAGGTTTTCCAGGAGTGCCGTTGATGACCTGAAACGACTGAGACAGTTTATTGCAGAAAAAAATCCGCCTGCGGCACAGCGAATGGCGGAGTATCTGGTCAGGAAAATTAACAACCTGTGTCATCAACCGAACATGGGCGTTCTGGTAGGGGATAAACTGAATCCCCGTTTGCGTGACCTGATCATTAGGGATTACAAGATTCGCTATCTTGCTGACGACCGTGAGGTCTTGATTCTGAAGATATGGCATCAGAAAGAGGCTGATGAGATCAGCCTTGACTCAGAGTGAGAGTAAAAGTACGGTAAAAGCTCATGCTGGGAAAGTTCCCGATAACTTGATTTCCCACTGCTTGAATCTTTCAAAGAAACCCGGCCCTTGTTGCCGGGTTTTCTTTTTTTATCCCTCCAAACTGAACCACTG
>NZ_JBLYNS010000011.1:0-63219 GCF_049310205.1 Endozoicomonas sp. ALC013
GGAAAACGCAGGTGGCTGGTGATTTGCCAGCAAGCCGAATAAAACAGGATAGATCAAAAGATTGTATGATGTTCCGGACAGTGAAAGCTGATATGTTAAAAAAACTGGTGTCAATGGTTGCAGGAGTACTAACCATGGTTTCAATAGCAGGTTGTTCAATGACGACGGAGAGAGAAGCCCTTGTGACCCCGGGAGACGTAATAAAAAGCCCTGCTGATGACCGGCATTATCGCTATATCACTTTGGATAATGGTCTCAAGGTGCTGCTGATCTCAGACCCGGATACCGACAAGTCGGCAGCTGCGGTGGATGTGAATGTTGGTAGTTACCAGGACCCCGACGACCGTCTTGGGCTTGCCCACTTCCTCGAACACATGCTGTTTATGGGGACGGAAAAGTACCCGGACGTAGACAGTTACTCTGAATTTATCCGTGCCAATGGTGGCAGCAGTAATGCCTATACGACGGATGTACGAACCAATTACTACTTTGATATTAACAGCGACCAGCTGCAGCCAGCGCTGGATCGCCTTGCCCAGTTTTTTATCGCGCCCAGGCTGGATCCGAACTATGTAGAGCGGGAAAAAAATGCGGTCGATGCAGAGTATCGCCTGCACGCCAGAGAGGATGGCTGGCGTCTCTTTATGGCGCTCAATGCCACGTCAAACCCGGAGCACCCGAAGAGCCGGTTTAATATCGGCAGCCTTGAGACGCTGCATGATCGTGACGGGCAGCTCTGGCAGTCGTTAAAGGATTTTCATGACAGGTACTATGTTGCTGCCAATATGGGTGTGGTTGTTTATGGCAAAGAGCCACTGGACAGGCTTGAGCAGTGGGTGAATACCTCTTTTTCGATGGTTCCCCCGGGCGCAAAACCCGATTTGATTATTGGTAAACAGCCGTATACCCGGAATGAATTGCAGGCCCGTATCAATATTGTGCCATTAAAAGATACCCGGGTTCTGTCACTGGGTTTTCCCATGCCCAGTGCACAGCCTTTTTACCATATCAAGCCACTGGGCTATCTTGCCCGAATCATTGGCTACGAAGGCAAAGGCAGTTTACACAGTTTGTTGAAAGAACGTGGCCTGATTGATTCACTGGCAGCCTACAGCAGTGACCTGCCCAATGAGTACAGTGAGTTTACCGTTCGCATGGAGTTGACGCCTGAAGGGCTGGCCCGGGTGGATGAGATTACGGCCATGGTATTTGACTATCTTGATCTGATTCGCAGGAAAGGTCTTGAGCCATGGCTCTATGAGGAGAGCAAACAAATTGCGGAACTGGCCTTTCGCTATCAGGAAGACCGTAACCCGCAGCAGACTGCCTCAGGGCTGGCGGCCAGAATGCACTATCTGCCACCGGAGCATCTGCTGGAAGCAAATTACCTTTATGACTCCTACGACCCTGAGCTGATCTCGGGTTATCTGGCCAGAATGACCCCGGAAAATCTACGTCAGGTGGTCATTGCCCAGAACCTGTCCACGGATCAGGTTGAGCCGTATTTTGAGACGCAATACAGCATTCAGCCCCTTGCCGATGAGCTGGTCACACGGCTGAAGACGCCCATTGCCCGACAGTCATTGACTATTCCTGAACCGAACCCGTTTATCGCCAGTACCCTTGAACTGCATGACAGCGGCCAGGTCACTGAACCATCGGTTATTCTTGAACAGCCGGGATTACGGGTATGGAGCCTGACCGATACCAGTTTCAATATGCCCCGTGGCAATGTACGGGTGATGATCTCTACACCGGCTGCTTCAGCGACACCTGACGATAATGTATTGATCCAGATATACAAGTCGCTGCTGTCAAGAAGCCTCAATGAATATGGCTATCCGGCCAGGGAGGCGGGTCTCAATTACAGCATCACGGCCGGACGACGAGGGCTGTTAATCAGCCTTGCCGGATATCAGGACAAACAGGCCGTACTGCTGGAAGACATTCTCAAGGCAGTCACAACCTTTAAGCCTGAGAAGAGCGCGTTTGAACAGGAACAGGCAGTGCTGGTCAGAGGTCTGAAAAACAAGAAGTTCCATGCCCCTTACCGACTGGGCATGGATGCGCTTAGCCAGGCAACCTATCCATCTTATCCTGAGGATGATGTTCTGTTGAATGCTGCTGAAAAGGTCACTTATGAGCAATTGATTAATTATGCCCATGACTTCTACCGGCAGATTCATATAGAAATGCTGGTTTATGGTAACCACAGTCAGCAGGAAGCACTAACACTGTCGTCAATGGTTGAGTCGGCATTACTGAATGACCATAACCGTCGGGACCGTTTTGATCTGCCCTTCCACCTTCTGGGCGACACCAACCGTGTTCTGAATATGGCTATTGAGCATGATGACTCGATGTTGATCAGTTATTACCAGATTCCCAAAACGGATAACCGGGAGCGCGCTCAATACGCATTGCTTGGTCGTCTGCTGGCAAATCCGTTTTTTAACAGCCTGCGGACGGAACAGCAGCTGGGGTACGTGGTGTTTGCCGGGCCTCGTCCCTTTGAGAAACACCCCGGTGTTATTTTTGTGGTGCAATCGCCCAAGCTGGACCCTATTGGCCTGGAAGGTCGTGTAGATCAGTTTTTGAACGATCAGAAAGCGGTGCTGGCAGGACTGACAGACCAGGAGCTGGAACAGTATCGCCAGGGGTTGATCGGTGACCTGCTGAAGAAAGACGACAATATGGATGAACGTAATGGTCGTTTCTGGCAGGGAATTGCCAGTGGCGAGCTGGATTTTGACAATCGAGTGAAAATTGCGGATGAAATTCGCAAACTCAAGCCCTCGGATATGCAGTCTGCCCTGGCCAGACTGGTGCAAAACAGGGGTAAGCTTGTTATTCGCTCGTTTGGTGAGCCCCACAAGAAGGCGTACCAAAAAGAGACTGACAGAATCGAATGCAACACCATTGACTGTCTGAAGGATCTGCCGGTCAGTAAATAGCTTTTATATCCGGGGCAGTTATCGCTGCCCCGATCTTCAATACCCTGTTTTGGTATTTTCATTGATAATCAAGACTCAGTTACCTATGCTTTTGCCAACGGATATGGAGAGGTACGAATATGGCCGCTGATGTTCTGTTTTCCGAACTGAATGCCCGGGATAATAAAAAGATTGGCCTGATCACGCTGAATGCTGAAAAAGCATTGAACGCATTGAATCAATCCATGATTGACCTGTTGCTTCAGCAATTTTCTGACTGGCGTGACAATGATGATGTTGTGGCCGTGTTTATGCAGGGCAGCGGTGAAAAGGCCTTTTGTGCTGGTGGTGATGTGCGGGCGCTGAGGCAGGCGGTTATTGATGGCAAGCCTGAGGTGCCCGGTCATTTTTTTGCCACAGAATACCGTGTTGATTACATGATTCACACCTATCCCAAGCCGGTTATCTGCTGGGGTAATGGCATTGTGATGGGCGGCGGTATTGGCCTGATGGCTGGGGCTGATTTCAGAATAGTGACGGATACCTCCATGCTGGCCATGCCGGAAATCAGTATTGGCCTCTATCCGGACGTTGCCGGCAGCTGGATCCTGAGCCATCTGCCTGCCAGGCTGGGCCTGTTTATGGCCCTGACTGGCTGTCGGCTTAATGCGGCTGATGCGATCTATGTTGGCCTGGCTAACCGTTTTATTGATCATGCATTTTGTGACAATGTTCTGGAGTCTTTGCAGCAAGCAGACTGGAACGCCTTAGACGCCCACACTGTCGTTTATTCAGTCCTGCAGAAATACCGGGAAAAAAGTGCCGGGTGGCTACCCTATTCAAAGGTGCGTGAGCACAGGGATTTAATTGCCGGGCTGATGGATCAACCATCACTGGCCAATGTGATGTCCGCCATTGATAGCCTTGAGACCGACGATGACTGGCTGCTGGCCGCCAGAAAAACCGCACTTCATGGTTCGCCACTGTCGGCAGCCATTGGCTATCGACAGTTACAGCGAGCCCGGCACATGTCCCTTAAAGAGGCGCTTCAGAGTGAGTTGGATCTGTCTGTCAATACGGTACTTAAGGGCGATTTCTGCGAAGGTGTCCGCTCCCGGCTGGTTGACAAGGATAAAAATCCCCAGTGGAAATTTAACACCGTTGACCAGGTCGATGAACAATTGTTGAATGACTTGTTCAGCTCACCCTGGCCTGAGAATCCACTCCATGACCTCTAACTGATAGACACTGTCACCTGACACTCCCCGCCCGGGCGAAGGCTCTTAGATCGCTCCGGGAACGTTTCTGTTTCATTGCTCAGTGAACAGGTGGGGCCGCCCGGGCTTGGTTATCGCATAAAACTCCACATTGCGGAACGTTCCATGCCTGCGTTGCCCGGCCTTCCTGTCTTATATCTCCGCCCGATTTCGCGATGCTTTACGACGGGCTTGGTAAGCGTCTGTTTTTTATGCCCTTTTATAGGGTATGGACTTAATTTTTTACTGTGAACTTTATAACAATATCTTTGTCCAATTTAGGGTCATATACAGATTCCTGGCTATATCATCATTCAAAAACTAAAACACTGGTCATAATTTCATGGATATTTATGTTAGAGGGATTCTAAATGTTTCATGTTAAAGCTCATTATTTGGGTTATCAAAACCCGGCAACGAATTCAAATATTGATACCAGGTCCCTCAATTTATCCGACGGGGGCAGCAGGCCAGCCAGAAGGCATATTAACGATTATGATCCCCGTGGCAATCCTGCCGTCAACAATCCATTAGCCAGGCGTCTGTGCAGTTCACATGTGTCATCACCATTCCATCAGGCGAACCATTCCCCGCCAAACCGGGAACAACTTGGGGGAAAGGGAATGTTTTTGCGACGCATGCAGGAAATAGGATTGTCTGTCCCACCGTTCCAATGTGTTACTGCTGAGGTAATGAATGCTCTTGAGCAACACCCTCTGGATACCCGTCTTTTAGCTCCCTATCTCTCTGGCATTACCAGTGAACCTTGGGTAGAGACCAGTCTGATGAACATCAGGAAATATCTCAATGCCTTGCCACCTTCAGAGCAAACCAAAAGGAATGACTGGCTGGCAGGTCTGGCAATATTTGTCGCCAGTAATGACTTTTACCAACAGGTTAAAGATTCTGAAGCGGCCAAACACATCAGGGCTCTGCGTGACCGAATATCCAGATCACAGCCGGTTATTGTCCGCAGTTCTGGCATCAACGAAGATAACTACGGCGATGCCCAGGCGGGCAAATACCTCTCTGAAGTTCAGGGAGAAGATGATGTTTTGCGCACCTGCCTTAAAGTCATGGCCTCAGGTTACCGGCCTGAATTATGTTCCGGGGGTATACCACAACCCATGGCACTGATTATCCAAAAGTGCATTAACTGCAAATATGGTGGGGTAGCCATGAGCTTTCAATCACTTCAGGGTGATAATACCGTCAGGGTTGAGTACACATCCGGTCAGCCCAGAGGCATAGTAGGAGGGCAGTCCGGTAACACGCCCCACCGCATCGACATTGTGCGCAAGGATTGCAAAGAAGGTGCTTACAACGCCCAATACATTCGCGGGACCATCTCAAGTCACTTCATCCTGGACAAAAACACAGATAATAACGGCTATTCGGAAACAGCGATTGATACTGATGCACAATCAGACGGTGATGGGTATCGACTCAGTGATGACCAGATTGAAGAACTCATGCAAGCGGTGACCAAGCTGGAAGACCTGTTGCTCTGCCCCGTGGATGTGGAGTTTGCCATCGATCATCAGGGTCGCCTGTTCCTGTTGCAGGTGCGCCCTATTACCCGGCTTCCCGGGGGTATGGAGTTTGCCATGCCCATACCCAAAGAGACCCTGGCCAGTGGCGAGGACGTCAGTGAAGGCTATTGCACCGGATCACTCTGGTTGGCCAATAAACAAGCCACAGACACTATGCCAGAGGGAGCCATTGTCGTTGCCCAGCACGCTGAAGAGTGGATGCTTGAGCCTGAATTTCTGAAACGGGTAGGGGGTTTTGCCGTTGCCACGGGAGGACGGAATGACCATGTGGGGATCTTCCTGAGACAGAAAAAAATACCCTTAATGGTGGCTGGTGGCCAGTACCCGGCAGTGGTCGCTCAGGTTGGCCAACAGGCCACGCTGGCCTGCGCCCGCTTTAACGGTAAGCCCGGTGCCTTTGTTGTTACCGGTGACCTCAGCAGAAAACTGGTCAGTTACGGGAGTCTGTCCTCTGCTTTTTCTGATGTGCCGTTAGCAAGAGACATCCCGTCATGGGAAGATTTGTCCCTCCCACAAGGCACATTCTGTCAGGTCGCCAGCGGTTTTCACTGGCTCTCGGATCAAAATGCCCGCCTGCTGTCACTGTTTGCCCCTGGCGGTGGACTGGATTGTTTGGCACACCCGATCAAACTGAGTATGTCGCCACAACGAGCACATTTAGTGGCAGAGACCAGGGACAGTGTAAACCGGCTGATTCATGGAGCTGAAGCACTGTTGGACGGTTACCGCGCATTCTTGCTGCTGGCGGGTGACAGCAGTTCAGACCGGGTCAAGTCATTGCAGGCAGAATCACTGCTGCTGATCACCCGGTTCGAAACGCTGAAACAGACCATCACCTCAACGGTAAACACCATCATTCATCCACTGCATGCCGTTGAAACATCTCGGCCACCCGTGGGAAGGTTTCGTCAGTGGGTGTCAGCCTGTCATCAGCTACAATCCAGCCTTGAAGCACTCAATCCTTCGGAGGCTGAGCAGGTCCGGAGTGTCCATGAGTTAATTTTTGCCCTCCATAAACGCTTTGTTGAGGCGTTGGGACCGGTCACTGTGGATTCTGGTCAGGGCAGGCTTTCTAATGAACGGTGCATCACCTATGTTGATTGCACGACTCCGGGTGGCTCGGCTGTAAAGACACCGCTATTAAATCCGTCCTGCAAACAGCTCCTCAATGATATAGGAAAATCAGGGACTGTCGTCAGTATGGATGATGCCTTGATTGTTAATCTGGTGTTAGGAAGTCATGTGTGCGTTATCGAGCTACTTGAACACGCAGAGGGGGGAAAAGGACGCATCTTGCGTCTGAAAGTTTCTGACAGTTTTAAGAAACCTGATGGCAGTGATAAACCTGGCAAGTTGAAACGCATGTGGTTTTTGGCGCAGTTACTGAAAGCGGTTGAACTGGATAAGGATGCTGATGGCATCAAGCTGAGTTGCAATGCCGTAGCAGGAGAAATTATCGTCGAATGCCCCCGAATGAAATTAAGGTCAACCATGCAGGAGGCCTTTGAAAAACTGCTGTCTGTGTTATGTGGTATGAGTGATCTGGATCTTCACCTCAAAGACAGACCCATTGTTGAAGGAGATCAGTGGAACTTTAACTTTCTTGCACAACGCCTTAACAATGATTTTTCAGAAGAAGCCAATAGATTCGCCTTCAACCATTGTCTTTTCTCATCGGTCTATCATTCTTTATACAAAAGTTCCAGCTACTCTTCGTTATTAAGCAAATACCACCAACAATTTATTGATCATGTTCAAGAGTTAAGATGGTTGGTGATTAAATCGGATGACCAACTTCAGAAAATGTTTACGAGTGATAAGATCGATCAGGACACCCGCAGGAAACTCTTACATCATCTTTTATTATTGTCAGATTGCAAAAACGCTACCCAATTGGTTGATCTTGTGTATGACGACTTGAAAGATCAATACTATATTATCGAACCATCTTGTTGGAGTTACCGCCTGGCGTTTAAGGTTCCACCGGGTCAGCCACTTCCGGGTCATAAAGAAAAGATCAGGAATGTCCTGCTGGAGCAAGGGCTGCAGTATGCCAGCCGACGGGTTCGAAATGATAAAGACCTTGTATTACCAACCATTGCAAAACACCCAAATGACTTGCAATATGTTAGCCGAGGACTGAAGAATGACAGAGATGTCGTCATGGCCGCAGTCACTCATCAAGGCAAACAGTTGGAATATGCAAGCCCGGATCTTCAGGATAATGTTGATGTTGTAAGGGCCGCTGTCGCACAGTGTTCGGATGCTATGGGTCATGCAAGTGAAAGAATCCGAAGCGATAAAAGCATTATTGAAACCTTAATTGCTGATGATATTGGTGTCTTGTTTCATGTCAAGGAAGAACTATTGAAGGATCGCAATTATTTGCTGGGCTTAATCGGACATAATCCTTATGCTTTCGTGTCTGGTGGTCGTTGGCTTGGAGATGACCCTGCCTTTATCGCTTCAGCAATCGACGCAAACCCCGGAGTTTGGGAATACATACCCTCAACCATGAAAACAGAACTTGAATCTGCAAGATCACAACACAAAAGTCAGACTGAAAGTCTTCAGACTAAGGCTGCTGGTGTAAGATCCTCTGATTCTGATGTTTGTAGCTCTGTTAAGTCAAGAGCGTTCACCAATACTGGCTGCTTTTCGATTGTCAATCTTTTCGATCCTTTAATCATGACAGTCGCGCACTCTGTTCCTCCCCATGTTCTGAATGTTTCTCTCACAGATTATGGTTTTGTGCATCACAGACTGCCGGCTTCAGCGTGCCCGGTTGAATCGTTTCCAGCAGTTGTTTTGCCAGATTTTTTTCGCAGCCAAAATCATCCCAGTTCACAGTGATTAATGGTGTCCCCATTGAGCGGCAGATCTGTGGCAGGATGGCCTCATGATAGTTATGGATATCGCAGAGGTACGTCAGTGGAGTTCCATCCTCGGCACTTCTTGCCCGCTCAATCAGACGGCTATGGGCAATGTTCGGAGCGGTTCTGAGATAAATGACCGCGCTGATCACCGGATAATCCTTCAGTCTGCGCTGGATTTCACAATAATGCAGCATATAGCGTTCATCTGGTTTGACCATCCCCAGAAAGTTCGCCTGGGTGAAAATCAAATCAGAGTAAAGGGAGCGCTCAATCAGATAGTTGCGGTCAGTGGGCAACTGCTCAACAATGCTGGCCCGGCGATTGGTAATGTACTCCTGAAACTGAATACGCTTAACCGCATCATTTGGGTGGTCTGTGAACTCCTGAAGCAGTCGTGTAAATTCCGGGTCATTCACAGGCTCCTGAATGGCGTCCCAGCCCAGCTCTGCTGCCAGTTTGGGAAGAAGAGTTGACTTGCCCGCAGCAATGTTGGCTTCTACAGCGACGAAGTGATTGGTTTGCTTCATTAAGGACCCCGGTGACTGATGATATAACTCATGACATTTCCGTGCTGGTCATGAGAAGGGCAGGCACTTTATGAGGTTAGGCGTCCATGATCAATAAGTAATAGGCGGAAAGGAGGTAGGCTTGGCCGTGATATGGCTTTATTGGCCCTGGCAGACTAAATGGGTTGGATTGAGCCTTGTTGATATTCTCGGTGTGTTGTCAATGTCTAAAGACCCGAAAAGCGATGTAACTATTCTATAAGAGCAACTAAAAAATCAACAGTCCTTGTTGTTTGACTATTTTCTTATGAAACATTTGCAAGATGTTGAGCTGGGTCAACTTTTTGTAAGTAATGTTTGGCCGAAAAGACAGCTGGGCATTCCAGATTGGCCGTTACGAAGCCATGAATCTGTTCCCGCTGGGTAAAGACGTTGCGCTGTTTTATGCTGATGGCGCTGACAGCATTGGTAGCGGCATCTATTACTATATGGCGAAAGAGGGCCGTGGTCGTGGTGGTGATGCTGGTCAAGCTCGTATTATCGGCGAGATGGGCAACTGGACTGCCGAAGTTTCTACTGTTTACGGTGATACCGAAAGCGTACTCGAAAACAGCAGCGAGTATTTACAGGGTGTTGTTGACATTGATTCCAGCCATAACAGCTTCATGGTTCGTCCGGCAGTTAACTATCTGAGTGATGACGGCTTCTTTAGCATCAGTTTTGGTGGTGAATATGAAGTCAACGGTGACTATGTTACTGCAACAAATACAGTCACTAAGGAAAAATTTGAACTTTCTGACCGCTACGGTCTGGCAGCCACCACAACCCTGAACTTTGGTGAACTGGTGTGGAACAACAGCATCGCGATGCAGGATGCCAAAGACGCCTGGGAAGCGCGCACGTTCAACACCAACACGCTTAAAGTTAAACCAAAGGCTCCTTGCTCCGGCAAAGAGCCTTTTTTTACGACCGGACTTGTTCCCACAATCCCGAGAAAGTTGCGAAACCAGAAAGCAAGCCTTTCGCAGGCCAGCTCCTATAAGGAGCCGACACCCGACTCATTGAAACCATGTGCTAGCTTTCAGCAGTTCCGGTTGCAGACGGACCTGATACCGGAGCCGAGTGATTTCTTTCAACTCCCCGCAAAATACAAACATCTTCCTGCAATCGGATCTTATCCTGTCCAAGGCGCTCCCTGTAGTGGCTGTACCTGGTCTTGAGCAGGTCCTGGTAGAGTTCACTGACCGGGCGACTCTGGCGTTTGTCCAGATCTTCCGTAATGATGCGGTTAAAGATAAACATCCGCCTGGCAAGATCTTCCTGGTCTTTTGCCGGGACAGGAAACTTCTTCATCAATCGTTTGAAATCAGGAAGTTCTGTTGCAGCTTCCGGGGAGTCGATATCCCCCATACTGGCAATAACGTTGCTAATATCCTCCTTCTTCACGCCATATTCACCTTCTAACACAGCGCTGAACTCATTCATGCTTTTATTAAAGTTACTCTGGTGATCGTGGGTGTGAATACCTGCCCATAATAGCCAGAGTGACTTCCAGGAATCCTGGTATCTATTCGTCATATATTTGATAACCAAAAAGTCATCGCTGCTGTATTCATGGTCAGGCTGATCCAGCGGATGATTGAGCAGATAGGCTTCATCTTCCATGGCCTGCTCCAGTTCCTGGCTGGCATGCTCCAGTGGCGTCATGGGCCTGGCATTGGCGATGGCTCTCAATACGTTCAGTGTTGCACCCGCTGCTCCCGCTATGGCCACAGGTTTCCATGAGAACTCTCCAGTGGCTCTGGTAAGACCAACAAAGGTAACGCCAGCAATACCACCCAAAGCACCTGAAATACCACCTTTAGCGGCCATGCCTGCAAGATAGCCTGTTGATATATTGAGTTTTTTGACAGTATGCCGTCCTAATGCCGCCTGTTTGTCATCTGCGGTATATACATGCCCGTCCGGGCTCTTTATGCCAAATGCGGCATTTGATGCGCGAATTAAAGATCCGCCCAATTGCTGTTGCAAAGCTGCTGGTTCCATAAATTTTACCTTTGCTGCTGGAGTGAATAGTTATTTGAATTATCCAATATATTGCAACCGCCGCCGGACAGGTATAACAACTGGGTCAGTACCGATTGCAAGCACGTCATGAAATACTCACAGAGTCCTTCTATTTCTCTTTCAGCTGATTCTAGAGAATGATTTTCATTTTGTAATGTCGGAGAACTTAATTGAATACAGGGAGTCTGAAGATGTATTGAAACAATCAATAATAAGGGTCAGGCTGGATGAACTCTGAATTCCCGGCTCAATTAGAGGTTTCGGCTAAATTCAATGCCCTTTCCCTGGCAAGCCATTCACCGGATGCTTCTAAACCTTCTTCACCAGAGGCTCGTTTTGGGCCAAGGGGCGTCAGGCAAATACCCCCGGCTGAGTTAGATGCACATCGGCTGTGCCAAAGTAATCAGGACGATACGCTGCAAATAGGGATAGATGCAGAACCGGATGCAAGTTCGGTCTTACCTGTGCATTTGGCCGTTGCTGATTTGATCCGGCAACACGTAGAGCTTGAGTTGGCTAATGCCCCGATTTGCCCGGTATTTTTAGTGAATGGTCAAGATAGTTACAACTCTACTCGTTTCTGTTCGTCAGTAAAGGTGAAAATGCGTGAATATGGACTTTCCCGGGATGATATTGACCATGCATTGGGTCTGATGAGATGGAAGGATTCCGCCGTCACAGGAGGAATAGCGAAATGTTTTTTTGTGCAAAGCCGGAAGGTTAATGAGTGTCTGTACGAATTAAGTAAAAGAGATCAGATCCATATTGATACCGTGTTTGAGGCGTTGAGTCTTTTTTATGGCGGATGTTTTGAGGATGTTCCAGAATGGACGCCAATAAGCTTTAAATGTTTTGAAATTCCGGAACCTTTAATAATCGAAAGATACACTAAGCCAGCTGAATATGCTCATATTCCCTATCTGAAGATCGAAAGAGAAAAATATATCATTGACAGAAGCGCTGAAATTTTAACCGATACTCACAACATCTTTCACAAAACGATACACAGTGACAGGAGTGATAGTGAAAAGGTGGCATATCTGCGGAATATGTTAGGCCCAGCTCCATCAGCTGTTCCTGTTGAAAATGCATCAGATGCCAGCTCAACCGGGAGTGAGCAGCACGGTTTGTCAGCCCAGAAAATTCTTGCACGTATTGGTGAGGCTGTTTTTAAAAGATGTGCAGAAATTTCTGGATGAAAATGTTTGGGGGCAAAAGAACACCCTGGGAATTATTGACCGGCTAAAGCATATGTTTCCGGACTTTTCAGAAGAATGATTGTTTTTTTCATCGTGCATGAAATGATTCAATTTTCTCCTTTTTCTCTATTAAGTTCCTCTGGGATTTCCTTAATTATGCTTTGCCATCAACCTGAAGCTGCTCCAGCCTCAGCAGGATATTCATTACGACGTGCTCAAAATAGACCAATATGTCAGCAAAAAGTTGGAACGCCGATTACTGACGATAACTATCAAACCCATCTGCTTTTGTGGCGTATTCATTAATTGTTTTATTAAGATCCTCTGGAATCTCCTTCAATGGTGCTTCGGATGGTGTGAATTCATACAATGTGAATAATGCATCCAGAGTATCTCGGAAAACTTTTACGTCCCGGGTAAACAGAATAACGGTAGAGCAGAAGTTAGCTACCGTATTGGAAGAAGATTCCGGATAATACCCATTCTCCAGCTCCTCTTTTATAAATTTAATATCTATCTGGTCGGCATAGTACTTACGTCCATATTCAATATCTCTCTGGTGGGCATAGTTCTCATGAGCTGTTGCTTTGAGTAGCTTGTCACAAAATTCAGTGAGTGCCTTTTTTTGATGATCAGTAGGCCCCTCGGTTTTGCTGCACTGACCAGTACTCTCGAACAATCGATAGATCGCTTTGGAACATCGGCTGAAATCAGAGGGGGTCATCGTAACAAGCTTGAATAAATCCAGTGTGGCTTGTGGGAAATTAGGTCTGTAATCATAATGGTGAAAGAATCTTTTATTGAGCTGAGTGGCAATTCTGGTCAGGCCGTGAGCCTTGGCAGTAATTTCCTTTTGATTTTTACTATCGATTATTTTCTCAAATTCAGATACTTCTTCGTTAAATCCCTTTACCAGTGTGTTTAAACCTTTTAACAAATCAGTATTTTCATCTGCTTGCATCAGTTGTCTGATTGGAGATAATCTTGTTGGGATACTCACACTACGTTCAGATAAATGCGAGCCAGAATGAGCTCCAGCTAATTCACTAATACTAATCTGATACTTATCAAGCAGGTGTTTAATAATTTCCTTCGCTTCTACACAGGCTATATCCCGGGGAAGAAAGTCTAAGGCGTTCAAAAAACCTTCTCTTGCAGCTCTTTGATATGGGGGTAGTGCTTCAGTGGGTCGTTCATTAAATGTGGGTGGCGTGTTGTTGTCAGATCTAATATCCAATTCTAAATCCTCGTCAATTATTTTTTAGCGTAAACGTGAAGCTGTTCCAGTCTCAGCAGGCGATTCATTACGACGCAAGCATTGTAAACCAATCTGTCAGAAAAAAGTTGGAACTTTTCTTCTGAGAAACAGAAAAAGATTCGTACTACTGACCGGCTGAAGAATATGTTCTCAGATTTTTCGTAATGATTTTACGGTTCAGAACATTCCTCATTTGGCAGTGAACTAAAACTTTTCCCTATGGTCAGAATTCCATGTTGGATGTGTCAGAAAATCATAATTGGCACATCTTCTAGAGATCACGTGTAATACTGTCATGAAGAATTGACCATGTTAACTACTACTGCCAGTCCCACCATTTCTCAACCAGAAATAGCAACATCCGCCAACTCATCAGAAGTACCTGCTTCCCCTGCAAATTGGCTAAGCCCAGTGCTGGATTGTGCTTATGGGACTGTCAGCGCTCTTCACAAGATTACGCGCAAGATCGTATCTGCTCCTGCTCAGACGTTTATTTTTCTGGCCCTGGCGAACAGATGTATAGCACCGGTGAATGCCTCCCCTCATTCTCCATCCTCGGTCACTCCTGCAACAATGGGGTTGGGGCCGTCGGTTAATGTACCCTCTGCACCCCCTTATATACCGCCACCACCTGAACCCGGGTGGATGGCTACGCTGACAAGTGGTCGTCCTGCTTATCGGGACCATGAACGCCCCCGTACTGCAAACCGTGGCTCACCGGCAAGAAACGGCCGACCCGGTATGGACAGGGTCACTCCGCCCCGCCCTGAGAACCGGTGTGTTGAAAAGAACCTGTTCCCCTTCTATTCAGGACCACGGATAAGCCTTGCCTGTCCCGGAAAGATTTTGCCATTGGATCAAAGCCGCAATGTACGACATGAGTACCTGCAGTGTGGCAGTGCCGAATCCTCCTGGACTCGCTATCCGGATCCGTTGGATGAAGCCGCCTGGCATGCATTGAAAAAAACAGACCCTGATCAGGCCGTCCAATGGTTGCGCGACCTTCCGGCCCCGGAGTATGGGGGCATTTTGGACTACCCGATTGACCTTATCTGGAAGTGGGAAGATTGCCGACTGATTAAGGATTCGGCTATCTGTGGGACTTACCGGGTATGTGATCAACAAACGCCCACCGGACAAAATCGACGTCAGTCCGATACCAGGAATTGCAGGGACGTTGCCCGAAGTTGCTACGCCGATGTTGCCCAGGAGGGACGCAGTCCCTGTGGCATGGGCAAACTGGTCTATAACGTGAAATTTGTGAAAAAAGACTCGCCTGAGTTGAGTCCTGGCCGACCCGGGGTTATCACGCGTCTGGCCAATGGTTATGACCTGTTACCTGGTGAAAAAGAGCAGCTGTCGGTCAGCATTTTTTGCCCGGCCAATGGTTATGACCTGATACGTGGTGAAGAAGGGCAGCTGTCGGTCAGCAATTTACGCTCGCCTTCGGTTCGGCTGAAACCAACGCTGAATATTAATGACCCAAAGAATGCCTACCAAATTCACACACGCAATAATAATCTGTGGCAGCCTGCCTCCCTGCAATGTCGCCTGAACGGTTTTGACAATGTCAGTTTTGAGGTGCTCACCGATCGGCGAATTCTATCCAGTCCACCCAATACTCTCTGGTTCCCTGGCGGCGATATGTCGTCAGCCATTGTGTGGGGGGGCGCATTTGATCTGAACGGGGACTATCAATCCAGGGGCTATCCTTGTGGATTAATCGTCGAAGACACAGCAAGTTACACCTTCAAAGATCTGTCGTTATCAACCATGTCTGCCGAAACATCACCACTGATCAGGGTGCAGCTTTACGAATCCACCTGGCTGGGAGAGCGGCTGAAATCCACCGCCTATTTTGATGACCATATCCAGCTGCTGGTGGACCCCGTGCCAGATAGCGGGGCCAGTGATACCCTCAGAGCTTCGACACGCTACCAGCTCAGTTTCGATTATGGAGTCGGGGCAGCAATTTACCGGACTTATTTACCCGGGCTCATCTATTATCCGGGGCGACTGTTATTCTCCCCTGATGCGTTGAGCTTCGAAGATTATCTGGCTCCTGATAGCCGATACACGTTCAAAGTAACCATGAATCTGAAAAATATGCCGTTCTACTACCAGCCCTGTGCATCAGAACCTGCAGCTCCGGATTGCCAATGGTATGCATTATGGGGGTTGTTCAGCCCGGGGCGATATGAATCACGCAGTTTCTCCCTCAAAAGCCTGGATATTACCGTCACAACTCCACCGCAAGTTGAACTGAGAAGCTGGCAGCCGACATTCTGGGAGTTTGTACGGTACGCTCAGTTTATCGCTCCGCTTTATGTGGCCTGCAAAGTGGTAATGGCGGGGAATTAATGCTGAATACCCATCAGGGGGGGCAGAGTGCTGACTACAGCAAAATAAATGCCCGTCTATGGAACCTTTTGCTGGCCGATTTGTCAAAAAACAAAAAAATATTTTTAACTACCTTGATATCATTTCATGGAGGAAATATGACTGCGTTCTCTTTAGTACTTACATCGATATTAGTATTCTTCAGTGGTCAGCTCCAGGCTTGGGATACTACCGGTGAAAAGCACCACGATGTTGTCGTTATTGGCGGTGGGCTGATGGGTAGCGCCGCTGCCTGGCAGCTGGCCCGGGACGGCAAAGAGGTTATCCTGCTGGAAAAACAGGATCGAGAATACAGTCAGGGTTCCAGCAAAGGGCTGACACGCATTGCCAGAAGTAACAATCTGGGCAGCGATCTGTGGTCTTACCTCCACAACCGTTCGGTTCAGGAAACCGCAACGCTGGTCACCTATCTCGGTAATCAGGGCGACGATACCTCGATGTCTGCTGTCTACCAGACAACACCCGTCAATTATATGAGGCCGCTGAAAGCGGCTGATGCCATTATTGCTTCCTCTGAACGACAAAAGGTGGACTACAAATTAGCTCGAACGCCGGAGGAGGGAATGGAGATGTTTGGTGTTCAGCTGCCGGAGGGGGTTTTTCTGCATCGTGAATTCAATGAGCACTCAGGCATCCTTAATCCTGAAGCACTGATCTCACTGCTGCACAGGGCCATTAAACTGAAAGGAGGCACAATTGTTTACAATGCTTCCGTTAGCGATATTCAACAGCAGGGTAACCACTACCTTATTGCCAGCAAAGATTCGCAAGGTTCTGAAAGGAAATTGACAGCCAGCCAGATCGTCAGCGCTTCGGGTCCTCACACCGGCCCATTGCTAACTGAGCTGGCACCCTACATGGATAAACTGATCACGCCAAAGCGGGTATTTCTTGCGTTCCTGCAGATCAGTCCGGCGAAGTATCATCAACTTGAGGATCACGCCCGCAGTCAATTGAGACGCGCCTATCCGGTGATTAACAGCTCCGCTGGCACCCGGGAGGGGAGTTTTTATTCCATGTTTGAATCTTCTGGTGCAGATGGAAATCCGGTCATCAAGATTGGCGGCCATTTCCAGCGCAGCGACATCAACAGTCTGGACGATGTCTGGCACCAGGCGTTGTCCGAAGAGGAGATTCGCTGGAGCATTGAGAACACCGGTCGGTATTTACGCATGCATGGGGTGCCGGTGAACGATGAGGATCTGCAACTGGTTGACGATGTTTCCTGTGTCTATAGCCTGACCAGTACTGAGGTACCCATTGTTTCCCAGCTGGTCGCGCCATCCGGTGACATGGACAGCAACTTCGTGGTGATCGCCGGAATGTCCGGAGTCGGTGCCAAAGGAGCCATGACCTACGGAAGAATTGCCGCCAACCTGCTTCAGGGCAAGAGCGAAAATGATTCTGGTTATCTGGAGGCTGTGGAAGCCGTTGGCTTTACCAGACTCAAAGAGGATGTTGATCAACTGCAGGTAAGCCCGGAAAAATAAGGCATTGAGAACCGACCGTGTCCTGTTGAGCAGTGGCTGGTGTCACTGTCATCAATCAGCAGGACTTTGTTGTGGTTTGGTTTCCATCTGCCCATATTACAGATGTGAGTATGCCTTCTATTTCCCGGCAGAGTAGCTTCTTTGACGGTCAGAAGCAGTTGGTAGGACGGGGCAGTCCGGCAATTCGGGCAGCAACTCTGGCCGGGCTTTCAGGAAAAAGCGTCATTAGATAGAGGCTGTTCCCTTTGTCTTTGCCAAGGGTATTGGCAATATGCTTAACAAAAGGTCGCTGGTTTGGGGCCAGTTCATATTGTTGATAGAACGCCCGCAGCGCGTAAATCACTTCCCAGTGCGCTTCAGTGAGCACTATACCCTCAAGCGCCGCCAGCTCTGTGGCAGCTTCTGTATTCCATTCGTCAAGGTTGGCCAGGTAGCCATCGTTGTCGAGATTCAGGGGCATTGCTGATTCCAATACAAAAAAATGAACAGGGCGGGGAGTTTACACCGGAGCCCTGTACATAGACAGGGGCTTCAGCTGACGATTTAAATGGGTTGCAATATTCTGGATGATGTATTGCGATTACGGCTTTTCCAGCGACAGTTTTTGGAAAACTGGGTTCTGAGATAGTCAGCCTGATCCGGCAGGATTCGCTGGCTGTTGACCAGGGCAAGATATTCGGCAGCATTGGGTCGATAGGGCAGGGCAATCAGTGACATCTCGGTGTTTTCCAGCAGCTTGTCTCCTTTAAACTGATTACAGCGTCGGCAAGCAGCAACAACGTTCATCCAGTCATCAGCGCCTCCCTTGGATTTTGGCACAATATGATCCCGGGTAAGCTCCCTTGTTTTGAAGAAACGGCCACAATACAGGCATTGATGATTGTCTCTTTCAAACAGTGAGAAATTGGTAAGGGTTGGATTGTTTCGGCAGGGAAAAAGCCGTTTACCGCCACAGGCAACGATACTGGGGAGTTCGATAATCGTTCGATCTCCATGCCACCGGTTATAGCCGCCATGGATCCGGTAAATAATATCTCCCAGGCTCCAGCGAACCAACTCTCTTGAGTAGAGGCATACTGTTTCCTGCCAGGTAAGCCACTCAACAGGCTGGCCAGCAGTATTCAACCGCAGAATATACACGACAGAGGCTCCCGTTTATCAGTCCCTGATAAAGGTCAACCTGACGGGCCATTGCCACTCACGATCAACGCATCCGCTGAGCAGAGTTCTCTTTAACCGGGCAGGCCGCTGCGACCTTAAAGGTCGTTTGGTTAATCATTTTATCGGCTCTATTATTCTGATTCGTATCCATTTCAGGCTAACACATTCATTCAGCATTAATAAACCCGGAGCAATGATATGGCATGATCCATTCGATCTGACCATTCGTACAGATAGGGCGTAGCTCACCTTTACTGGCAAAAGCTGAGTGAAAATATGTATGAAAGCTCCCTTTTTTTATGATGTGGCTCGCCACATCTGGCTGAGAATCCTTGCTCGCTGGCAGAATAAGCCCTATACCTGTGAGGTTGAATGTTTAGACATCACTGTGAGACCAAAGGAGAACCGAGTGGATCGCTTTCAACGACTCATGTACTGGCTTGCCTGGCTTGGGATAATGCCTTTTATTATTACGCTGTCTCTATCCATCAGGGACCAGTCTCTGTTTGATAATACAGGGGAGCAACTGTTCATTATTTATTCCATCATTATCAGTAGCTTTATGGCCGGTTCTTTATGGGGGCAGGCCGTCTACAGTGAGAATCAATCCAGAAGCATTTTTAAAGTACTGGCCAGTAATGCCATTGCACTCTCGGTATTCGGAGGGCTTCTGGCAGGGCTGGCGAATCATCAGATGCTGGTGTTACTTGCCATCGGTTATCTGGCAACACTGATTATTGAGTGCGTTCATACGGAGCCTTTGGCCGATGGTCGGGTAAAGTCTTACCTTTCCATGAGAGCAACTGTCACTCTTGTGGTGTTTATCTTGCACTGTTTTCTCTATGCCTCCCTGAAAATTACGTAAGCGGGGAGCCTTGCTTTTCTGAAGGAGTCAGTCAGTGGATCAACATATCGATATTCAAAAGTGTCTTTTGGCATTTGCGCGCATTCTGGACAAGGGTGAACAGGTGGCCGGGGGCTACTTCCTGGAAGGTGTTACCGCAAAGTCAATGGATGATGGCTATACCGTTATGCTGGGCAATAGGGATTGTCAGCTGTCCATCTATTTTCATAATAAATTCGGGATTGAGTCCCCCAGCCAGAAAAGTACAGACGCTTTTATTAAGCTGCTTTATCGCATTGCCGAGCAATAGTTTGCTGTTCACCAGGACCAGTCAGCAGTGTTGATTTGATTATTCTCCTGATTGTGTTTTTCTATTACTGTAATATGCATTAACCCTTAAAAATACCGGGGAGTCGGTCAGTGAAAAAAATTAAACTGGGATGCAGTGAACTGCAGGTGACAGAGGTCTGCCTGGGATCCATGACCTGGGGACAGCAGAACTCTCTGAATGAGGCGTTAGAGCAGATTGACTTCGCGCTGGACCAGGGAATTAACTTTATCGATACGGCCGAGATGTATCCGGTTCCCCCTGATGAGCAGACCAGCGGTGAAACTGAGCGCTGCATTGGTGAATGGATCCGGGCCAATCCGGGCAAGCGTGATGAGGTTGTCATTGCCACGAAAATTGTCGGTGTGGGACTACCGTGGATACGTAATGGCAGCCCAATCAGTGGTCAGCGTATTAAAGAAGCGGTGGAAGGTTCTCTGAAACGCCTGAATACAGACTGTATTGATCTTTACCAGCTGCACTGGCCAAACCGGGTCTCTCCCCATTTTGCCAGACACTGGCCAGGGATGGTTCCCCATACCCAGGTGGATCGAGCGCGGCAGGAAGCGGAAATGGTGGATATTCTTCAAGGGCTGGATGATTGTATTAAAGCGGGGAAGATTCGTTATTGCGGCCTTTCAGATGATACGCCCTGGGGCATTGGTGAGTATGTGCGGCTGAGTGAGAAGTATGATTTGCCCAGGATGGTATCTATCCAGAACGAGTTCAGCTTAATACATGCCAAGGACTCACCCTATGTATTGGAATCCTGTGTATTAAATGATGTCGCTTATCTGCCCTGGTCGCCACTTGGCGGTGGAGTGCTGTCTGGCAAGTACCGAAATGGACAGATTCCGTCGGGTTCCCGTTGGTCTTTTCAGCAGAGAAATGGTCTCTTCCGCAATACCCCAATGACTCACAAGGCGATTGAAGGCTATCATGGGGTAGCTAAGCGCCATGGGTTCTCCCTGGCACAGATGGCACTGGCCTGGGTATATCAAACAGAGGGTGTAACATCGACGATTATCGGAGCCAGTTCACTGACGCAGCTTAAGGAAAATATTGATGCCTGCCAGCTGAAATTATCAAAAGAGGTGCTGGGCGAGATCAATGCTGTATTCCGTCAATACCCGGTACCTTTTTAAAGCAATCGGTCGCTGAGGGTGTTTCTCCCAGCCAACAATGTTCAGATACAGATAAATGCCAGGTCAACTTCATCGGTTTACTCCTTTTCCATTATTTCCATCTGCAGGGAAAGGGTTTCAACCTGATCAAGTTCCTCTGAAGACAATGGGCGATAAAAACGTGGATACTCCCAGCCAAATCCCCCAGCGGAACGGTGTGGGCCATAATGGACTGCCGCCAAACCGAACTCCGGCATACATTACAGCGCCAATCCGGGGATGGCCCGCTTCTCTGAGACACTGTCGCAATGTCTGGTCTGAATGTAATCGGCCTTCTTCGGTGCCGCCCTGGCAGTAAGTAAAATCATGACTAACACAGCAGTGCAACCATTGATCAGGCTGGGATAATGTGCCATTCGGAAACAGGCTGCAGCCATCACTGACAAAGGGTTTTAACTCACTTTGATAATAATTGTTGTTATTTTCATAAATTCGTCTTTGTGGGGTTATAACTCAAGCACTCCAGTGTTGCCGTCACTGGTGGTCAGTGTCAAGGATTCATGGTTTGTCAGGGCAGTTCCATTCCCGGTGAGGCCGTGAGCAAGCCTACGAGTGGGGGCTCCTGGTTTGACTTTACTCAACGCATGAGTCCTATGGTTTTAAAATAATCAGCAACAACAGGATTCGATAGATTAAAGCGATAATGCAGTCTTGGCAGGTGGGTGCCATACTGATCAAATTTAGTAATTATGCCTGCGGTATAATAATTCCTGATTGATCTTGCAATATTTTCAAAGACGACGGGGGTTGTTCTTTGTCTGTGAGTGGTCCATTGCTCTGAAAATTTGTCGAGATCTTTAAATTCAAAGATACCTTGTCTAATATTTACCCAGGCAGTGGAGTTATCTCGATTATGAATAATATTATGTAATATAAATTTCCAGAGAGAATTTACTTTACACAAATTTTTATTTATTTGATCAGATTTTGGCTCACTTAATTGATGCTGATTGCAGAAGGCATATCTTTCCACCGGGGAGTAACCAACTTTCGGGCTATAGTGAGTGTAGGGATAGGGGAGAAGACTCTTTTCCTTTTCAGTGTATTTTGCTCTGGCACCTGAATTTGCAACCACCTGACTCTCCGGATTTTTTTCAGTACCTGTAAAATTATTCGTCATAGCTCCACTTTGCATGAATGAATTTAAAAAAGTATCTGATGAATCAGGATCTGTTTTTGTATAGGTAAACTGAGTATTTCTACTATTAGTTGACATAGAGTTATGTGCCAATTTATCAGATTCTTCATAAAACTGTGGCTGCCTTATTATGCCAGCTTCAGAAAAATAGAGGTGCATAGTTTTAGAGATGTTACTTTTTATCCTTGGGTTGTCATTAGAAGTGTTTTGTAAGCCACAAGGAACACTTAAATGGTTAAAACGTTGATAATTAATCTCCATCTGTCTTTGTGATAAGTTGGTTTGATGTTGTCTTGAGTTGAAGTGGTCGTTTGTAAATATTTGACGTGTGGTGGTATAAGGGGTGTATCTCAGGTGTTTTTCTTTATTCTGTACCGTTGTGGAATATCTTCGGTGAAGTTGATCATCGTTAGGGTTAGCTATTTTATTTAATGTCTTGTTAGCAGATATCGGGTTGCTCATAAAAAATTGACCCTGTATTTTATTGGTCTTTCTCTTTGTCAATGTTATATGGCTAAAAGTTCCATCTTTGAGTCATCTTTTTTGTCAGGTGGAACCACTTTTCAATGTGTTGATACATATTCATTGTCGCTATGTTCAAAAGATAACATTATGATAGTGTTTCCTTCTTGCGCGCCTGATTGCGTTGCCTCTGATACTCCCTTTGGATCTTCCTTCGATACTCTGCATAATCGGGATTATTCTTGTAGCGTTCTCTCTGGTAATTTCTGAAGCGCTCCCTTTGTTTCTCTGCGTAAGCGGGATCTTTGCAGCGCTCCCTGTAGCGTTCCCTTGCGAGTGCCAGGTAAGCAGGATTTCTTTTCCGCGCCCTCTGTTGTTGTGCGTAATTGGGGTCATTCTTGTAGTACTCTTTTTGACGCTCTCTTTTGCGCTGCGCGAACTCGGGATCATTCCGGTAACGCTCCCTCTGGCGCGCCCTTTTACGCTCCTTTTGACGTTCTGCCTCAGCAGGATCTTTACAACATTTCCTGTTGCGCTTCACTGTCAGGGTGGAACTTGCATCCGGGACCTTATCTCTTGACCGGGCTGAATCACCTGATGAACCAATACCTAAAATAGACTGGATCGAAAAACGTTCATTAGCGGGAATATATTTTGGTGCATGATTATGCTTCTTCAGCCCCATTCTGACTGGCAAGTGATGTTCAGGGTTATAAACGATGACTATCGATCTTTTTTCAAACCGGGGATCCTCAAGTGGATTATGAAAATGCACCGTTGGCTGCTGAAGGTAGTTCTCAGGAGTTTCATTAGTGGACACAGCGCATGGAACAGTAGCTGTTTCTGCAACATCACGGGAGAAGGCCTGACAAAATCTGCCCGATTCAGAAAAAGCGGTATCTTGAAAATAAGAGACGTGGTACGAAACTGTATATATTGGCTCGGAAACAGTAGCTATATCCATTGAATTATTGAATTATGGAACTCTAGCTTTCTGACCACTCTTTTTACATAAAGTTCCCCACCTGACACAACTCATTTGAAATCTTTGTTATGGATTGTCTGAATACCCATATGTCATGTCAGGGACTGCGGTGAAGGCAGTCGCTACTGAAGGCAGGATGATTGACGGGGTGATTATGTGTGGGTATTAACGCTTCTCTGCACTATTCGAGATTCTCTTCCCAGTCATCAATCAACCAGTCACCGGCCATCCAGTACTGGTCAATATCCATGCTACGCACTGGGTCATCACCTCGATCAAACATGTCCTTGCCTTCTTTAAAGGCTTCTAAACACTCGTCTGCCAGTACCTGCCCATGAATGTTCAAGCCAGTGGAGAATTCATCCGGAAAGTGCTTGAGGCTTTCAGCCAGTCCCTGGCTTGGGTCAGATGGCCACAATTTTTTCAGCACAGCGCGGGAAGCGCCGTAGGTGATCTCATCAATATGAGTTCCCTGACAGTGAGCCCGGTAGATCGCCATCAGGCTCAGGTCATCGGGCTCAGCAGTGGTGATCATTATCAAGGGCTGTTTCTGCTGGCAGTCAAACTCACTGGCTAACAGGTGAAGCGCCAGCCCTTCCGCAGAATAAAGGGGGCTGATATGGCAGGCATTGCAGGCAGTAATCAGTATCTGTCCAGAGGCATCAAGAATACAGGCTGTATAGGGCGATGCAGGGTTTGCATTGACGCCAAGCTCCAGCAGCTCACCCATCAACTCGGTGTAATCAGACATGTTGATAACTCCAGATCACCGTGATCCCAACAGGCGGTCAAGACTCACAGTCATCGATATTGAGGCATGCTTAAACATAGTTGATGGCCAGCGTTTTGTCTGCCCATAGTCCTAACCCGGATATTTCATAAACATGCTCCTGCCTAAAGGGTGATTACCAACCCATCATGGCCAGCTTCAATATTTTTTGGTAACGGATTGGTATTCATCCAGTTATCAAGCTCATGGCCAATATGGGTAAGAATCGTGCGTGATGGTTGTATCCTCTGGTGCAACTCCATAACATCATTCAGGCTGTTGTGAGCTCCGGGAGACGCTGACATGTCCGGAGGGTAACTACAGTCAATAATCATGACATTGACCGGATTGCTGGTAAAAAAGGTGAGGGTCTCCTCTGGCAGTCCCAGGGTATCCGTCAGGTAGACCAGTGTCCTGCCATTACGGTGAAAAACATAGCCCATGGTTGGGCGTGAGTGACTGAGGGGAACAGGGGTTATCCTGACACCATTGACAGTAAAGGGAGCGAAGGGCGTCACTGTCTGACTGAAATCCAGAATGCCGGAATGTTTCAACAGCTCTTCCGGGGCATCCGAGGTGTCTGGCCCGGTCACGGATATTTTCAGGCCACTTCCCCAGCGCAGGCTGAATAAACCGGCAATATGATCCATATGGTAATGGGTCAGAATAATCTGTTTCAGGGAGCCTGCTGGAAAACGATCTTCAATATCCGTAAGCCCTGCATCAATAAGCATCATTTCATTGTCGGACTCCAGGATGGCGGAAGCCGGGCGGCGAGCGAGAAAAGGGTCCATGATGGCTTTAATGCAGGCGGGGCAGTCACAACCATAAACCGGGCATCCTTTCACGCTGCCTGTGCCGGTCAGGGTAAACTTCATCGGGAACTCCATAAAAGACTCTATAAGCTGAGGGGCAGTACCGTGGTGGATTTAATGGCAGAGAGAGCCAGGGCCGTTTTGATCTGGCTGATACCGGGAATTTTCATCAGTTCTTCCATCAGGAAAAAAGAGAGTGCGTGCTGATTTTTGGCCACCACCTTTAACAGGTAATCGCCATCACTGCCAGTGATGGCATGACACTCCATAACCGGAGACATGTCCAGAATGGCCTCTTTGAAATGGGTTGCAGAGTCCGGGGTATGGTTATCCAGGGAAACCGTGATAAAGGCTTCAACATCCAGGCCAACCGCCTGCGGGTTCAGTAAAGTCACCTGTTTCTGTATATAGCCTTTTGCCTTCAGCCGACTGATACGGCGGGAGCATTGTGATGCAGAGAGGCTGACCAGCTCTGCAAGACATTGCAGGGATAGCGCATCATTCTTCTGGAGTGCAGACAAAAGTCTGATGTCGTAGGTATCCAATACATTTCTGCTCGCCATCCGATCCCTCGCTGTGTTGTTGGCCACACTTCTGATCAATGCAGACAGACCCGGATTAAGCATCTTCTCTAACCGGAATAATGCACTTCTTTCATTAACAACCTCCGGCAATCAGGGCTGCTGCCGAATTTATTGGCAGGATCCCGACATAACTGGCTGCTTTCAGGTAGTGTAAGCCCGGTTTGATGGCTCCGCCAATTCATCTGATGCAAACCTTTTGTATCATCTTGCGTAATGAGGCTGCATATCGCAAGGCTTTTGCATCAGGGCGATCGTATACTTTTTCTATACTGTGGCTGGACTGTAAAAGAGGACGAAGCATGACAACGAACAAAATGTCAAAGATTACCAGCACAAACCCGATGGGAACCGACGGGTTTGAATTTGTCGAATACGCAGCGCCGGATGCGCTGGCACTGGAAAGCCTCTTCAAACAGTTTGGATTTGTTGCGGTAGCGCGCCACCGATCCAAAGAGGTGACACTCTATCGCCAGGGGGGAATTAACTTTATCGTTAACAGCGAGCCTGACTCATTTGCCCAGAAGTTTGCCCGGGAGCATGGCCCTTGTGCCTGTGCATTTGCCATTCGGGTAGAAGATGCGGCGTTTGCCTATGAGAGGGCGCTCAAACTGGGCTGTCAACCCGGGCCAACCCAGAGTGGTTCCATGGAGCTGAATATCCCATCCATTGTGGGCATCGGTGGCTGCCTGATTTATCTGGTTGACCGATATGGCGACAAAGGGTCGATTTATGATGTGGACTTCGTTCCTGTTGAGGGCGTTGATCAGGAACCTGAAGGTGTCGGCCTGACCTTTATCGATCATCTTACCCACAATGTCCAGCGGGGCAATATGGATAAGTGGGCATCTTACTACGAGGATATTTTTAACTTCCGTGAGATTCGATATTTTGATATTGAAGGCAAGTTGACCGGGTTGAAATCCAGGGCAATGACCAGTCCCTGTGGGAAGATCAGAATTCCCATCAATGAATCTTCTGATGACAAGAGCCAGATTGAAGAGTATCTGCACCAATATAATGGCGAGGGTATCCAGCATATCGCGCTGTACTCCAAAGATATCTATCAATCGGTACCGGCGATGCGGGGCAACGGTGCCGCCTTTCTGACCCCGCCACCGGACACCTATTACGAGATGCTCTCTGAAAGGCTGCCCTGGCACCAGGAAGATGTTGATAAGTTGAAAGCCAGTGCCATCCTTATGGACGGTGCACCTACTGAGGAGGGTGGATTGCTGTTACAGATTTTCACTGAAACCGCCATTGGCCCGATTTTCTTTGAGATCATCCAGCGCAAAGGGGATGAAGGGTTTGGTGAGGGTAACTTTACCGCGCTGTTTGAAAGCATGGAAAGGGATCAGATGAGAAGAGGGGTGTTGTAGCTTTTTCTCTGATCTGACTGATCACCAATCCGTCGGGTTTTCTTATGGAACAGGTTCTATTACAGGGCTTTTCAGGGGAATGAACCATCAATCCGGTGGGGTAGTGATTCACTACCTTGCTGCAAGGCCGGGGAGAGTTTTATGAAGTCATCCAAATATCAGGCCAGAAAGCCTGACGAGTCAGGCTTTATTGAATATACAGATGAGGAGCATGAAACCTGGAGTATTCTGTATCACCGACAGATTGAGTTATTGCAAGGTCGGGCATGTGATGAATACATGGACGGCATCGAAGAACTGGCCATGCCGTCAGAGCGCATTCCACAACTGGATGAAATAAACCGTGTGCTTAACGGTAAAACCGGCTGGGGGGTTGCCAGGGTGCCGGCGCTGATCTCCTTTGATCGTTTTTTTAAGCTTTTAGCCGACAAACAATTCCCGGTTGCCACCTTTATCCGCGTCAGAGATGAGCTGGATTATCTGCAGGAACCGGATATTTTTCATGAAATATTTGGTCACTGCCCTCTGCTGACCAATCAGGATTTTGCTGACTTTACGGAAACCTATGGCAGGCTCGGTCTGGCTGCCAGCAAAGAAGAGCGGGTTTACCTTGCCAGGCTTTATTGGATGACGGTTGAGTTTGGCTTATTGAATACCTCCCGGGGGTTGCGTATTTATGGCGGTGGAATTCTCTCCAGCTTCGGTGAAACGGCCTATGCCCTGGAGAGTGATATTCCCGTCAGAACCGCCTTTGACCCACTGACAGCACTGAGAACGCCCTACCGGATCGATATTTTGCAGCCATTGTATTATGTACTGGACGATATTGCGGTCCTTCATCGCCTTGGTGACATGGATATTATGGCGCTGGTCCATCAGGCGATGGCGATGCCTTTGCTTCCCCCAATGTTTGAGCCCAAGTCTGAAGAGGGTGCTGCGTGAGTCAGCATCCTGTAACTTATTGGTTTTATATTATCCAATCATAACTGTTATGCTCATTAAGGTCATAAAGAACTGAAAGTAACGGGATGCTTGGAGACATCAGACGTCAAGGCGAAGGACTGAGAGCCTGTTCGTGCAATAATCACGGTTGTGCTTTAAGCGACAATGTTCTTATTTTTTGATCTGGATCAATAAAGTGTGTGCGGGAAATACGTATTCTGTAGTCACTCCTGTAGCGGGTTGCCGAAGTCAGCAGGTCGCAGCAAAAACAAAAAAGGCGGGACCGGATTCCCTGCCGCTAAAGGAAAAAGAATATATACCACTCCAATAACAATTAAAATCGCTCTGTGCTGTCTGACAGTAGTTCCGCCCCGTTTTTACGGGGTTTCTGTTTTTGTTGCTTCCCTGTGTTAACATTCACGATTTCTCTGATAGATTGGCTGTGATTGCAATGGTCAGCCATTCGGCCTTACTTCTTTCCTAAATAAGTCAATACTTTGAATTGCAAGGAGTCTACGATGTATCCAAGGGAGCTGAACATTCAAACACCGCATTTAACATTTGCTGCGTTGGAGTGGGGGGACCCTGAGGGTGTTCCGGTGATCGCACTTCATGGGTGGCTGGATAATGCGGCCAGTTTCACTCCCATGGCCCCAAAGTTAGAGGGCATCAGGCTGATAGCTGTGGACCAGGCGGGCCATGGTCTTTCTCAACATCGTCCCGCGTGGTTCAGTTATGATGTTTGGCACTACGTTGAAGATCTGGTTTATATCGCTGAGTCATTGCAACTTGAACGGTTTGGTTTGCTTGGGCATTCCATGGGCGGTGTGGTCAGTGCGATGGCAGCGGGCTCCGTGCTGAAAGATCAGGTTGCCGGGTTGGTAGCTATTGACGGGCTTTTCCCCTGGCCAAGAAACCCTGAAGATGCTCCTCAAGCACTGGCGAACTATATCAATCAACGCAGAACACCGGTTGATCAGCTGCCAGTGACCCGCTATCGATCGAAGGAGCTGGCCGTTCGGGCCAGGGCCATGGGCCAGTTCAAAGTTTCCAGGCAATCGTCAGAACTGCTGGTGGATCGATCTATTATTCAGGATGGAGATGACTGGATCTGGACGGCAGATCCCCGTTTAAAGCTGGGATCTCCCACCCGTTTTTCCCTTGAGCAGACCCTGGCATTTCCCCGGCAGATAACCTGTAATGCTCATATGGTCTATGTTGACATTGGTCCGATCAGTGACGCTATTAACCAGTATCATCATAAGCTGCCAAATATTCATTTTCACCCGATGAGTGGCAACCATCATCTTCACATGGACGATCAGGTGGAAGCGATTGCCAATATAGTTAACTCTGTTTTAGGCAGTAAATTATGATAGTCTGAAACGTCGTTGGGGGAAGACTTGGATGGTGTTTCATGAATAAAGTGATTGTGGATATCCCGGGTCTACTGAAGACTCTTAAATCTGGCTCTTTAACCATTGCCTGCAAAATAATCAGTACCCTGCTTTGCCTGGTAATTGGCGCTTCAACCTATGCGTCGGGACTTCCAGCGTATCCTAATGCCCGCATAGAGCTTGCCATCGATGAGAACCGACAGAACCACCCGATCATTACCAATCGGATGAAGCGGGTCAACGGCGTTGTTACCTCGGATGGCGCTCAGTGGCTTGACGGGCACCTGATCAGGGACCTCTACTTTCTGCCGCCCGGGCACAGCAGCAATCAGGGCTATGAATTTTATGTCAGCCTGTTGCAAGGGGAGGGTGTTGAGACGCTGTTTGAATGCCGCAGTTTTTCCTGTGGTGCCAGTAATTTCTGGGCTAACGATGTCTTCGATATTTCCACGCTCTATGGTCAGGATAAGGAACAAGCGTTTTATATTGGGAAAAAGCTGAATGCTTTCTATACGGTCTACGCGGTGCGTCGGGGCAATGGACGCATTTATACATTGGTGGATATCTTTAAGCCCCATGACTATGAGATGGAACGTACAATCGAACAGGATGCTGGCAACAATGTCTTCAGGCTGGAACCCGGTAAATCCGGGATTGAAAAAAGTTCTGATCTGGCCTCATTTGTTACAAATATGAACATTGACTCATCAATGAATGCTCTGCTTATCATTCACAGCACGGTACCCGAGACCCTGGCAGAGCTGGATACCTGGCAGAACAAAATGGAAGTACTGCAAGAGAATATTGTTCAGCATTTAAATGAGCAGGGGATCAGCGAGTCACGACTACGCTTCAATATTTCCATTGGCACTGAAGATAATTCGCTGGACCCGGGAACAACGCCATCTTTCGGGCTTGAAATTGTGCCTTTAAATTAAAGGTCGAGTGCCATTTTCTTCAAATTGGGCTTATGTTCACGGACTTATCCGCACCTGATGATCTTTATCCGGAACTATGAGTGATTTTACAGGTCGATTTTACAGGTCGAATGTGTTCAAGCAGTGAAATAGCTGCTGATAATCAGCGATTTTAAAAGAACTCGATTTTAAAATAACTATCGTTAACTACTTTCAGATTGATCCAAAATGCAAAGCTTGCCTGCTACACCGTCAGGAGCGAATGGTTACATTAATAATCCTGGCTGTACTTTAGAAAATGATAATTGCCGTTCATCATGCCTCGGCCTGACCTGGGCCGGTGCAACTTCTACCGGTGCGGTGATTGGTTCGTGCTTACCCTTAGAAGGCACCATGGTGGCTAAAGTGTGTTTCGGTGCTCTTGCTGGTTCGGGTGTCGGTATTTTCGCAATCCTTGGAATAGGTGCCTATTTCGATGCTAAATATGGTGGCTGCTGCGGTATAATGTCTCGGGAGGCTGCTCCTGTTCACACTGATCTTTCAATTAGCAGAACAGCCCCGCAACCAGGGAGAGAGTCCATCGTGGCGGTTCAGCCCTTGCCTATGCACAACGATTCAAAGCAGACGGGATCAGACCAGGCATTGACGGTTATCAGCCTGGAGTCTAATCATTTGTTGCCAGAGCCACCTCCATCTTACGTGACGGTTATAAGCTCGCAGTTAGAGCTTCAGCCGCCACCTCCATCTTACAGAGAGATTTTTCCCAGCTAAACCATGAAGCATTAACTCGATAAAAAGTGGAGTTTACCCTGAAGCAATCAGGAGTTTATGCGATGGATGATGTAATATTGATTCAGGTCAATATGTCAGAAAAAACAATACGTATTATGGCTTACGCCTGAAGGGGAAAGAGATGGGGGGATTTCTCCAGAAAAGGCCTTTACGTCGCGGGGGAGGTGACACAAAGGCCACAAAGATGAGACAGGCAACAACAATAAAATTTTGAAACCGGTTCTTGTGACCGGTTTTTTGTTTTCTGCTCAGAAAAACTCAGATTAAAAAAAGCCCGTAAACGGGCTTTTTTTAATGACAATGGCAGTTGCAACCAATGTATTGAATGCCTTCACTGGTTTCAATCAACTTACCTTTCCCAACAAACTGATCAACCAGTTCTGCTGCTGTCAGTTCCTGTGCGGAGCAGGTGTGGTATCGGGCTTCTTCACCAAACTCTGCTGACATTGCTGTGAGGAGCGCCTCTTTACTCAGCGCAGCTTCCTGCTCTCTGATCATATTCAGTACATTGTGACCGTGTACGGATTCCATGGGCTTATTCTCATATAAATAGTGTGGACTTCAGGCAACAATACGCCGACTAATGCAATTAAATAGTCGTATATATTCGTATTAGTTTGGTATCACCATTCTGAATGCCCCTGTGTGAAATGGCAGCGAATACACTGCGGTGGTCGCTAAATTCAGCTATGTTCATGGGGTGTATACGGTTTGCAATGTGGGCTTGCTATGACTTCGACATCGACCATCAGATCATACCCTTCAAACATTGATAAACTGAGCCGGATAAAGGGTGGGGTGGCTGGCCTGCTCATTGGTGATGCCCTGGGCGTCGGCACCCACTGGTATTATGACCTGGATCAACTGGCTCAGGATTATGGCCCCTGGATTGATACTTATCAGGACCCGGCAGTTAATGGCTGCCATGGTTTTGCCAATATCAGTCATTTCCGTTATCAGCAGGGTGTCAGGGCAGGCGACGTTTCCCAGACGGGCCAGGTGATCGTATTGCTGCTTGAGTCTCTGGCCCATTGTGATGGCTTTGTACTGACAGATTTCCTTGCCCGGCTTGATGATTTCTTTGCGCCATTGTCCGGTGAGTCCTTTTCCGGGCGCTATACTGATGAATTGATGGTGGACCTGATCAGGGCACGCCGCACGGGGTTACATTGGGGGGATTCCGGGATTGCTTCGGGTTGTGACACAACCGAGGGAGCACAGTTTGTATCCCTTCTGGCCCTGGCGATTGATGACCCGGTTGAGCTGGTAGACGCTGCTGGTCAACTGCTGCAGACATTCTATCGGGAGCCTTTTATACGGCAGAATACACTGGTATTTGCCCTGGTTGTTCAGGCCATGGTCAACAGCGTTCCGCTGACCAAATTACCGGCCTGTTTAGCGGCTATGGCAAAATGCTCAGATGTGATGTCGGCAATACAGCGTTACGACCATCTACTGACTCCCGGGAATGGACAGGTGGCCTGGCAACCAGAGACCGTTCGTATAGAACCGGCCCTGCATATCAGTCAGGTTTATGGCATGGATTGCCAGCTTGTTCACCTGCTTCCCTGTGCTTACTACCTGATGCACCGCTACCCTGACCAGTTTGAGCAGGGTGTTTTGTCTGCCATTAATGGAGGCGGCAACAATATGGCCAGGGCTGCCTTAACGGGTGTGCTTCTGGGAGCGATGAATGGGCTGGAGGCGGTACCGGAGCGTTTGCTGAATGGGCTCCATAACAGTGACCGCTACTTACAGCTGGCAGACATGATGAGAGCACAGTGATGTTTCGGCAGCTATGTAGAGAATGTTTGCCGGTGAGTTTCCAGCAGAGTCTCATTGAATTTTCCCTCGTATAAGCCCTGTCGATGGCAGTTTATCCGCTGCCACCGAAACCAGGTTTGTCTTATTTCCCAACAAACCGGGCAATCATTACTGTCGGACTCAATACACCCACAATCGCTTCGAGAGATACCAGGCCCTGTGCCAGAGGGCTGAGGGGCAGAATGTCACCATAACCCAGCGTAGTCAGGGTGACAAAACTGAAGTAGAGATAATCCGGCCAGCTGGAAATACCCTGATTGGCAAGATCAAATGCCCCGGGGGTAATCAGGTTCACCAGTAAATAAAGATAACTGAACGTGATGCCCGTCAGTAAATAGAAGTTAATCGCCGCTAATAGTTTCTCGGCCTGTGGCTTAATGCTGAACAGGTGCCCGATAAGCATCAGCATCATGCCCAGGTGGAACAGCATGCTGGCTATTAAGGTGAAGAAGGGGAGCCAGTTTGGCGGGTTTGGGAACTCAACCACCGCCCTGAGTATCACGATAGTGGTGCCGGTGATCTCTAACCAGAGACGGATTTTTGGACTGTTTTCCGTCAGCGATCCGAGGGTCAGAACCAGGCTGGCAATCATCAGGCAGGAAAACAGGGTGACCCCAATGGATTGGTACTCCATGACAATAGGGGAGAACAGGATGCTGCAGGTCAGGGTGATCAACAATAGACCCATTGAAACAGCCGGGTTGCGGCTCATTCGCTGTGAGAAGTCAAGAAAGGATGGTCGAAACATGGGGGATTGGCCTTAAGGGCGCTGCCTGAAAAGAAACAGCGCTCTAAAATACCCTGCAAGCAGATCCGGGGCTACAAAAACTGTTCATTTTTACCTCATTGGTCGATGTTTGTTCTTTGTATAAGAATGGATGCAGGATTGTCCGCAGTTAAGGGCTCGTGTTATCTTCTCGGGTTAAACTACTGTGTTTATAATCAGTTATCTCAGGGAGCCGAATGGCAGGGTCCGTAAGCAAAAAGAGTCATCAGCCGGATAAGAGTCATCAACCGGATAGTGATCAATCACAAGAGCCTGTTTCCATACGATGGTGCAAGCGTACAATCCGGGGCGCAGCAGCGGCGGAAACGCTCTCATCACGAGTGCGTGAAGGCATTATGTTTGGCTGGCTGGTACTGGCCGCTTTTCTGGTATTGGCACTGGCCAGTTATGATAAGGTCGATCCCGGCTGGTCTCATGTTGGCCCGGTCAGGGATATTGCTAACAGTGCCGGCAGATTCGGGGCATGGTCAGCGGATTTGCTGCTAACCCTGTTTGGGTTTCTGGCTTGGATGGTGCCGGTTATCCTGGTGATCAAGGCGATCCGGGTTTTTCGCTACC
This sequence comes from Endozoicomonas sp. ALC013, assembly GCF_049310205.1. Taxonomy (NCBI): domain Bacteria; kingdom Pseudomonadati; phylum Pseudomonadota; class Gammaproteobacteria; order Oceanospirillales; family Endozoicomonadaceae; genus Endozoicomonas; species Endozoicomonas sp. ALC013. The sequence goes on from NZ_JBLYNS010000011.1 coordinate 34,405, forward strand.
GGCATGAAGCGGATGAATGGAATTCCTGGTTACTGCTGATTCGCAGTATGGGTTTTATTCTGTCCATTGCTTCAGGGGCTGCCCTGGCTTCACTCCATTATCATGGGTTGAGTGAACTGTTTCCCTCGTCCAGCGGCGGGATTATTGGTGAGCTGCTGATTCATCTGTTCCTGCCAGCCTTTAATGTCACCGGCAGTACACTGCTGCTGATGGCGCTGTTTCTCCTCGGTGTGACACTTTATACCGATCTTTCCTGGTTTCGTTTGATGGACAGTGTCGGCTATTGGAGCCTGCGCTTCGCCGTTTACTGCAAAGAAAAGTTGATTGCGCTCTATTTTGATTTGCAGGAGAAGCTGGCCGCCAGAAAGCAGCGGGAGCCTGAGCAAAGCGACCTGGCACCGGTGCAGGAGCCTGCATTAAAGCTGCAGAAAGACTCTATGCCACCGGCTCCACCGGTGGTTGAGAAGAGAGCCGAAAAGCCAAAGCCGGTAATAGTCCCTCCTCCGGCGAGGGAGCAAGCGCCACCTCTGGTGGAACATACCCCGCAGGGAAGTTTACCAACCGTCTCGTTGCTCGATGAAGCCCGCCCCTCCGGCAAGGCCATGAGTCCAGAGTCTCTGGATGCCATGTCCCGGTTGCTGGAACTGAAGTTGAAAGACTTCAGTGTCGATGTCCAAGTGGTTGCTGTCCATCCAGGGCCGGTTATCACCCGTTTTGAGATTCAACCGGCCCCCGGTACCAAGGCCAGTAAAATTACCAACCTGGCCAGCGACCTGGCCCGTTCTCTGGCGGTGGTCAGTGTCCGGGTGGTGGAAGTGATTCCCGGAAAGTCAGTAATGGGGATTGAGATTCCCAATGATGACCGCGAAACCGTTTTCTATAGCGAAATTATTTCATCCAGGGCGTTTGATGACGCCCAGTCTCCGGTCAGCCTTGCCCTGGGACATGATATTTCCGGTCAGCCGGTGATTGTTGACCTGGCTAAAATGCCGCACCTTCTGGTGGCCGGTACCACGGGTTCCGGTAAGTCCGTCGGTATCAATGCCATGATCCTGTCCATGTTGTTCAAGTCCAGCCCGGAAGATGTGCGGTTGATCATGATTGACCCGAAAATGCTGGAGTTGTCCATCTATGATGGCATTCCGCATCTTCTGGCACCGGTAGTGACGGACATGAAAGAGGCAGCCAATGCCCTGCGCTGGTGTGTTGCCGAGATGGAGCGTCGTTACAAGCTGATGGCACATCTGGGGGTTCGTAACATTGCCGGTTATAACCGCAAGGTGAAAGATGCCCTGGAAAGGGGGGAGCCGCACCGGGATCCCTTCTATCAGCCGGTATCAGCGGAAGATGTGGCACCAGAGTTAGGCACGCTGCCCTTTATCGTGGTCGTGGTTGATGAATTTGCCGACATGATGATGATTGTTGGTAAAAAGGTTGAAGAGCTGATTGCCCGTATTGCCCAAAAGGCTCGGGCAGCGGGTATTCATCTGATTCTGGCCACGCAGCGCCCATCCGTGGATGTGATTACCGGTCTGATTAAGGCCAACGTTCCTACTCGCATCAGTTTCCAGGTGTCCAGCAAGATTGACTCCCGAACCATTATCGACCAGGGTGGCGCTGAGCAGTTACTGGGCCACGGTGACATGCTCTATCTACCCCCGGGAACCAGTGTTCCTGTCCGAATTCACGGGGCTTTTGTTGCTGACGATGAAGTGCATCGGGTGGTGGCTGACTGGCAGCTGCGGGGAACGCCGGATTTTGTGGAAGAGATTCTCAATGGTGTCAGTGAGAGTTCGGAAGGCAGTGCATTTTCGGGCGGGCTGGATAACAATGAGCAGGATCCTCTTTACGATGAAGCCGTGGCTTTTGTTACCGAGTCACGCAGGGCGTCCATTTCTTCGGTTCAAAGGCAGCTGAAGGTAGGTTATAACCGGGCGGCCCGAATGATTGAAGCCATGGAGGCGGCAGGTGTTGTCAGCCCGGCATTGACTAACGGCAATCGTGAAGTGATTGCTTCACCACCGCCCAAGCATTAATTATCCAGATTAAGTTCCTGTTTATGATCAAGAAAACGCCGTTATTGACTGTTTTACCACTGGTTTTTGCCATCAGCATGCCAGTCTGGTCTGCTGAGCAGGCGTCAACTCATTCATCCATGCTGGCCAGGGCACAGAGCAGTACGCCGGCCAGTATAAAACATGATCAGAAAGCCGCTGATGCGCTGGCTCAAAAGCTGCAGGCCATGAATACGGTCAGTGCCAATTTTTCTCAAAGTACCATTGATAAAAGCGGACGCTCCAAAGTTGAGAAGGGGAGTATGCAACTTAAGCGGCCAAATCAGTTCCGCTGGCATATCACTTCACCGTTTAACCAGGAGATTATTGCTAAAGATGGCAAGCTCTGGATGCTTGATCCTGACTTTAAGCAGGTGGTGATTAAAAAGATGGACAATCAGTCAGGACCGACCGCCGTGCAGCTACTGAGTGGCGATGCCAGTGAGTTTCTGATGGAGTACGCGGTGACTCGAATGAACTATGGCCCGGAGGTGGTTTATACCTTGAAACCCGGTAAAGCGTCCGATCTTTTTGAAAAGCTGGAGATCCATTTTTCCAGGGAGGAGATTTCAGCCATCACGATTGTGGACTCTCTCGGTGGTAAGCGACGAATTGATTTTACCCGGGTGAAACTCAATCAACCGGTGGACAATACACTGTTTGAACCTGACCTGCAGACATTAGAGAAGGCCGGTTTTGATATTATTGATGAGAGCAGGGTATGACCTCACTCTTTGATGCCCCTGCTTCCGGTCGCTATGAACCCCTGGCGGCAAGGATGCGCCCCGGAGTCCTCGATGAATACCTGGGCCAGGAACATATTCTTGCCAGAGGCAAGCCCCTGCGGGAAGCGCTGGAGCAGGGTATGCTCCATTCCATGATTTTCTGGGGGCCGCCCGGCGTTGGCAAGACGACGCTGGCAAGGTTGATTGCGACAAAAACCGATGCCCATTTTGAAACCCTCTCTGCCGTACTTTCCGGGGTTAAAGACATAAGGGAAGCAGTAGCAAGGGCTAAGGATGAACAGCGTTTTTACCAGCGGAAAACAGTGCTGTTTGTGGATGAGGTTCACCGGTTTAACAAGTCGCAACAGGATGCATTCCTGCCTCATATAGAAGACGGTACCGTTATTTTTATCGGGGCCACCACCGAAAACCCATCGTTTGAACTTAACAATGCATTGCTCTCAAGGGCCAGGGTCTACGTACTTAAGCCGCTGGGGGAAGAGGCCATTGGCCAACTGGTTGACCAGGCTTTGACCAATGAAGAGCGAGGTCTGGGCGGCAAGGGTATTCAGCTGGAGCAAAGCGCCAGGGATATTCTGATTCGCTATTCTGACGGCGATGGTCGCAAGGCGCTCAATACTCTGGAGGTTGCATCGGATCTGGCTGAGAACGGCATTATCACGTCTGAGGCGGTTCAGGCCATTCTTGCCGATACCGGGCGACGTTTCGACAAAGGCGGTGACGCGTTTTACGATACCATTTCAGCTTTTCATAAGTCCGTTCGCGGCTCCAATCCCGATGCCGCACTCTACTGGGCCGCTCGAATTGTTGATGGGGGAGGGGATCCTCTCTACGTGATTCGTCGGCTGGTGGCTATTGCCAGTGAGGATATTGGCAATGCTGACCCGAGAGCACTGGAGATTGTTATTAATGCCTGGCAGGCATTTGAGCGGTTGGGTGCGCCGGAAGGACTGTTGGCCATGGCCCATGCAACGGTCTATTGCGCCTGTGCACCAAAAAGTAATGCCGTTTATAAAGCCTGGAAAGCGGCATGGGACGATGTAAAAAGTCATCCATCCTATGAGGTGCCTCATCACCTGCGGAATGCACCGACTCAATTAATGGGCAGCCTTGGCTATGGTGCTGGTTATCGCTATGCCCATGATGAGCCCAATGCCTATGCCGCAGGGGAGCGTTATTTTCCCGAAGAGATGGATGTGCCGGACTATTACCAGCCGAATGATCGCGGATTGGAGATTAAGATCAAGGAAAAGCTGGCCTGGCTGAAACGGCTTAATAAAGAGAGTACAGTAAAGCGGTAGTTTTTATATTATCCAATCATATATTCACAATTTCAAATAAACGACACAACCTGAATTACTTAACTTGTTGATTTTAGGTTGCCTGGCCTTTTGATATGGTTAGAACCGTTTCATGGCGATGACTTCAAAATTCTCTATCCCTCATCTGAAAGGAAGCTCTGATGCAATACCCGTACTTGCTGAACTACCTTGCTGTAGCAGCCGGTGGAGCCCTTGGGGCACTGGCGCGTTCTCTGGTTTATGAGTGGTATGCAAAATCCGGAAATGATCAGTTGTTTCCACTACCGACCTTAACGGTAAATATTATTGGTTCGTTGCTTATCGGGATTGGCTGGTACTGCCTGGTAGAGAAAAGCCTGCTTCCTGCGATCTGGAAAGATTTTGCCACCGTAGGCTTTCTGGGGGCATTAACCACCTTTTCTACGTTCTCACTGGATATTTTCCGGCTTTTTCAAGCTGATCGGTTGGTTGAGGCAATCGTTTATATGCTGGCCAGTGTGACTCTGTGTCTGGTTGGTACCTGGTTGGGTTATCAGGGCATACGGGTGATCCTGAACGGTTAACGGTCCTGACTTCCTGTTTATTATCTTTATCGAATGTCGCAGAGTCATGGTGTATTATCAGCAGGCTATCCGTGACAAGAATGGTAAACGTTTAAAGCGTCTGCCCGGATAAGAAAACCATCGTCCAATCAGTTAATTTGGTAGGAATATGCTAGACCCCAAAATCGTTCGCAGCAATCCTGAAGCTGTGGCGGAACAGCTGTTGAAGAAGCACTACAAACTGGATATTGAGCGTCTGGTTTCTCTGGAGGAGCGTCGCAAGTCGCTTCAGGTTAAAACTGAGCAGCTGCAGAGCGAACGTAAGTCGGGTTCCAGGGAATTTGGCAAGATCAAGGCCCAGGGCGGTGATGTTTCCGCGCTTAAAGAGCGCATGGATCAGGTGAATGCCGAACTCAAGGAAAATGAGCAGGCCCTGACCGAACTGCAGGAAGCATTGAATAACCTGCTGCTGGAAGTGCCTAACTTGCCAGACAGCTCTGTACCAGAAGGTAAAGACGAAAACGACAACGTACTGGTTCGTACCTGGGGTGAGCCACGACAGTTTGAGTTTGATGTCAAAGATCACGTTGATCTGGGTGAAGTTCTTGGCCTGGATTTCGAAGCGGCTGCTCATATTTCCGGCTCCCGGTTTGCCATGCTGCGTGGCAAAATTGCCCGCCTGCACCGGGCTCTGTCTCAGTTTATGCTGGATGTTCAGACCACTGAGCACGGCTATGAAGAAGTTATTACCCCGCTGCTGGTTCATGATAAAGCCCTGTATGGCACTGGCCAGCTGCCCAAATTCGGGGAAGATCTGTTCAAAACCGCCTGTGATGATGATTCCGGTGCTGACCAGAAGCAGTTTTTCCTGATTCCTACGGCAGAAGTTACCCTGACCAACCTGGTGCGTGAACAGATTGTTGAAGCTGATCAACTGCCCATTCGTCTGACGGCTCACACGTCCTGTTTCCGAAGCGAAGCGGGCAGTTATGGTCGTGATACCCGTGGCCTGATCCGTCAACACCAGTTTGAAAAGGTTGAGATGGTGCAGATCGTCCATCCTGACAAGTCCTATGAAGCGCTGGAAGAGATGACAGGGCATGCAGAAGCCATTCTCCAGAAGCTGGGGCTGCCTTATCGCGTTGTGGCACTGTGCGGTGGCGATATGGGCTTTGGGGCTGCCAAGACCTACGACCTTGAAGTCTGGCTGCCCGCCCAGAATCAGTACCGTGAAATCTCTTCCGTCAGTAACTGTGTTGATTTCCAGGCACGTCGAATGATAGCGCGTTTCCGCAACGAATCAGGCAAGCCTGAGCTGGTTCATACGCTGAATGGTTCAGGTCTTGCCGTGGGTCGTACTCTGGTGGCGGTACTGGAGAATTACCAGGATAAGGATGGGCGTATCCATATTCCTGAAGCACTTCAGAGCTATATGGGAGGAATTAGTATTCTCTAGGAGATCAGCAGGGTGGAACGTTTGATTTCACCCTCTTAATTTACATCTAAAGTATTATCATCGATCAACTTTGTTCAAAAATTACGGTAGTCATGAACAAAAGGAGAGCGTGGTGAATAATCTTTCCGCGAGGGATCCTGTAGAGACAACTATTGATTTGGGCAGCGATGATGAATCTGATGTTTATAATGCCCATGCGGCGGCTGTTTCGAGATATCAGTCATACCTTGTAAGGCCAATTGCCAGTACATCAGGCAATTATTTATCGGGTAACCCGCAGCCTGTTGCTAATACTGATTCCTCTGGTCATGAATATGACCTTCCTTCAGGTTTTCAGAGTCACCAGAATCAGGCGGGGAGTTCTTATCAATTTATCATTAATGGCCAGACTAAAACATTTAAGTCGCTACGGTTACTGCTCCAGATTCAGCCTTTTATGGATAACTTCAGGGCGAGTACCGGAAGATATCTTTCTGATGTCCATATCCCCCCTGAGGATAGCGCACTCAAAACATTGATTCTTGAGAATGCTCGTGTTCAGCAAGTATTCTTGTTGGTGAATGACATAGAAACATTAAATGTATTCACACCAGCGGATCAAACACATGTGACGGAACAGGCAGCAGCCAGTGGATACAGGTCAGATGACTATCGTTTACCGGCAACACACAGTGGCTTGCAGCGAATGGTTGCCCGTGAAAACAGGCGGTTAAATTCAATCAGTGGTCAGATAACACCAGTACAGTATTGCCAGCCTGCTCTATCTTCGGAAAGCTCAAATCCTGCTGCTGACGTTAACAGCACTACCCGGTATTTCGGCCATATTAATGGAGAAGATAAACAATTTGATTCGATTGCTGCGTTATTATCGGAGCGGAAACTGTTACGAAACTTTCGTGATAGTGCTGAGTTATACAATGTAGGTTCAGATATTCCTATTAACCATACTGAACTGAAACACTTTATTATCAATAGACAGGATCGGTTCAATGCGTTTCTGTTAATTAATGATATTACCGCGATACCAACCACTAATACTGGTTATGGTGCTGATCATGCCGCAGCCCCTGATGCGGGGCTGGTTTCTACAATCTTTAACCCATATATGGTAAACAGTAACGATCGCAGAAACTCTATCGTTCTGCATGGTGCAGTCAGACAAATGAGATTTATACGTGATTTTCCTGCTGGCAATAAGAGTGCTTTTAAAATATCAGATGCTGGATTTTATTTATCACTGCTGGAAAAAAGGCTGTTATGTTTTACCTGTGGAGGTTCAATTAAAGAGTGGCAACAGGAGTGGGGAGTGCGCTCCCTTGATGAGGTTCATGCAAGACTTTACCCTGAGTGCTCTTTTTTGCGGGAAAAAAAAGGTGAAGGGTTTATCGAAGCCTGTCAACAACAATTAACACAAGAGCAACAACGTGTGTTAGCCCGACCTTTGGAAAGTCATCCCCATTTGTATCGCTCACCTTTGGATGTGTATCAATGGCAGCAAGAGCAGGTAGAAGTGGATTATTATAAATTTCTATCCGACTGGCGTGAAGGACGAGCACGATTGGACGGAATGACGTTACATGAATTGGTACGGGCGCAAAATCAAGCTGGCCAAAACAGTAGTAACAGACAGAGTCAGGCAGATGCCACTTCTTCTATCAAACGCAATGTTCAAAGATGTCTGCAGGCATTTCACCGTAGCTTTCTTCCTGGGTCAGCTCTTCACAATGCAATGGACAGGTTGCATGAGAAAGTTAATGCTGCTCAGAACCAAAGCTACGTGCTTAAATTAAAATTATTGCAAATCCTGCAGAATCTACTGGCACTTCGAGAAGATCAGTCGGAAGATGTAGGTGCTGAAATTGCTTCGATTATTGACGCTGCTTACGACCGGGATTGTCAGGATCATACAACAGAAATCATTGATCAAATCCAGACTCGAATGGCTTTGATTGATATCAATCGGGAGCTGGAGTTTGAGTCTGATGTTGTCCACATATTCAACCTGCTGAAGAAATTAAAATTATTTTACAACGAGTCAGTACTGTACAGTGTATTGTCTACTACAAGAGGGTTAACTGGTACTCTACTTATTGCGGGCAGTGAATCCACTGAAACAAGAGGTTACATTAAGAATCTGTTTTCCCAAAGTATCTGCCAATTCCCTGAGAATCAAATTCCACAATGTTACGGCACTGTTGGCAGGCCGCCAGCAATTGTGATGGCGGAAATTAAAAGAAAATTCACCAGCGGTATTATGAATCTGGCCGATTTTCAAAATTATATTATGGACATGTTTAACACGGATCCGGCATTACTTAATCTTTTAATAACGAAAAATGCTGAGTTTTCAGTTTGGCATGGCAAGACAGAGAGTAGCGCTGAGTTATTGATGGAACAGTACAGTCCCGATACACCAGGGCTCTCTGAGCAGGAGATTATTGAAGGTGCTGCTAACGTTGCAGATGCTCGTGCAAGGTTCATGCGTGAAGATCTTTACCAATTCATCAGCGAGAAGCTGGACATGTTCTGGGATAAGATTATTCGAGAAACATCCCGATAGTGAGATACTTCAACAGTGCATTGTCAGCACCCGGTAAAGCAGCAAAATCGCTTTAGACACTTCCTCCATCAGAGCGCAGAACAACACCCAGGCTGGCCATGTTCAAGGTGTCATCCTGAAATTTTTCGGACATCATTAAAATGGTTAGTCAATCTAACCATTTTGATAGCCACATTTGAAATCTAAAACACTATTATTAATTAATTTTGTTCAAATATTTAACGGTCATAATGAACTCAAGGAGAATCATGATGGATCATATCACACCCGGGGAGCTTACACAGAGAACTGTTCATGGGAATGAGGCGATTAATAGTAACCGTCCAGATACTGATGGTTCGAGTTATCGTCTATACGGTGTAAGGTCGATTGCCAGCCCGAACAACTATTTATTATCTGATCAGGGGGCTGTTGGTGGTGCTGATCTCCCTGAGCGCTCATTTCCACGGGATGCAGGTTTTCAGAGTCATCAACACCAGCCGGTAAGAACTTATGCATTTACTATTCATGGCCATGCTCATACATTAACTTCGCTAAGGGCATTGCTCCAAATACAGTCTTTTATGGATAACTTCAGGGGTAGCGCCGAAGTGTATCTTCCTGGTATCGATATTCCCCCTGAGGATGCTGAACTCAGGAAATTGATCCATGTGAATGAATGTATTCAGCAAGTATTTTTGTTGGCTAATGAAATAGAGACATTAAATGTAGCCGCATCATCTGATCAAACGCAATTGGTCGAACAAGCATCAGGCAGCGACTATCATTTACTGGCACCATCAGGTAGCCGACAGCGAACTGTTTCCATTGATAACCATCAAATTAATAATATTGAAACGGTGCCCTCTGACGTGGAGCCGGTTGCTACGATTTATAACCAACGTATGGCATGTGCGACAGAGCGAATGTACTCTTTCGCTAAGCACTATGCATCGAGGTGTGTAGAATTCCTGGATGATTTTCCTCATGGTAATAGAAATGCCCTTAGACTATCCGATGCAGGATTTTATTTGTCACTGGATGAAAAAAAAATATTCTGTTTCTCCTGCGGAGGCTCCATTGGAGAGTGGCAACAGGAGTGGGGAGTTAGTACCATCGATGAGGTTCATGCCAGACTTTACCCGAAATGCTCTTTTTTGCAGGAACACAAGGGCGAACATTTTATTCAAGATTGCCAGCAACAGTTACGACCCGAACAGCAACACCGGTTGGCCCAACCTTTGGAAAGTCATCCGCATTTGTATTCTTTACCCGTGAGTGATCATCAATGGCAACAAGAAGAGGCTGCAAGATCCGAGCGGGAAGCTGTGTTTAACTTGTATAATGGACAAACACTAGTGGATGGAATGACTGTACCTGAAATTCTGCGTCAAAACAGGGTTCATACTCAACGTGCCCAACAGAGTTGGGGCAGGCAAAGTCACTATCAGCCTGGTGCCACCTCTGCGATCGAAAGCAATATTCAAAGATGCCAGCAGGAATTACACAGTAGCTTTCCCGTTGATTCTGAACTTCACCACGCAATAGACAGGCTGCATGGAAAAGTGAATGCAGCCAGAGACCGAAACAATCAGCTTAAATTGAGCTTATTACAAATCCTGGAACATCTGATAACACTCCCGGAAGATCTGCGGGCAGATACCGGTGCTGAAATCACTGAGATGATTGACGCTGCTTATGACCATGATTGTCAGGATCATACTTCGGAAATCATCGATCAAATCAAAACGAGAATGGCTTTCATTAATATCAGGCGGGAGCTGGAGGCAGGGCATGATATTGTTCAGATATTCGACTTGTTGAAGAAGTTAAAATTATTTTTTAATGAGTCAGTACTCTACAAAGCCATGTCTACTACAAGCAAGAGTGATGGAACTCTTCTTGTAGAAGCCAGTGAATCCACTGAGATAAGAGGGCGTATCAAGAATCAATTTTCCCGAAGTATTTGTCAATTCCCGGAGAATCATGTTTTTCAGCGTTTTGGAGAAATTGGTAAACTGAAGCCGGAAGTGATGGATGAACTTGAAATAAAATTCATCAGAGGCATCAGGAATAAAGCCGATTTTCAGAATTATATTGTTGACATGTTTAAAACTGAGCCTCAATTACTTGATCTTTTAAGAAAGGGAAACGCTGAATTTTCAGTTTGGCATGGTAAGACAGAGAGCAACACCGAGTTATTGTTGGAACAGTACAGTCCGGATAACCAGGGACTCTCTGAACAGGAGATTATTGAAGGCGCTGCTGGCGTTGCAGATTCTCGCAGAAGGTTCATGAATGAGGATCTTGAACAATTCATCAGCGAGAAGGTGGACTCTTTTTGGGCGGAGATTCTTCAACAAACATCCAGACCATGAGCAAGTCGCCCTGGTGCAGAAAAGCGTTAATACCCGTACACCCCGTTCATCCTGAGCTTGTCGAAGGATGGTGCCACCGTACTTCGACAAGCCTCAGACGAATGGTATGGGTAACAACGCTTAGCCTCCTAGCCAGGGCGATTGGTTTAGCATTCAACTGTGAGATTCTTCAACCAGTATTTTGCCAGCACCCGGTAAAGGACCAGAATTGCTTTAGTCACTTCTTCCATCAGAGCGCAGATAAACACCAGATGCAGTGGCCAATGCCAGATATTCACCGCTGCCCAGGTCAGCGGTACACCGACAAACCACATACCAATAATATTGATGGCTGCCGTGGCTTTCACATCGCCGCCGCTGCGCAGTACACCAACAATCCCGGTCAGATTGATGACCCGGATGCATAGGGCAAATCCGGCAATAATGAGCACCTCACTGGCCATTTTCAAGGTGTCACCCTGAAATTTGCCGAACATTCCGACGATCTGCTCATTGAAAATCAGGGTAACAACGCCGATTACCAGGGCGGTGGCCGGGGCGACCAGCATAAAATAACGGCTCTGTTTCCAGGCCAGCTCAAATTCTCCAGCGCCGAGCTCCTTCCCGAGTATGATTGAGGTAGCGATAGCGAACCCGATAAACAGGGAAATCAGCACGCCTTCAACGGAAGAGATGGCGCTCATCACCGCCAGCTCAACAACCCCCATCTGGGCAAACATCAGGTTGTAAAGCACCAGGCCAAATGACCAGAGGCCGTCCTGAATCAGCATGGGAACACAGATGCCGATGTATTTCATCCAGTGTTTACGACTCTTGCATTGCAACAGGTCAGCTTTTACCGGTTTGAGCCCCGGGCGAACCTCAAGGATGTAATAGATAAGCAAGCCCACCTGAATCAACCGGGAAATGGTTGTCCCCCATGCCGAACCGGCAACCCCAAGGGCTGGAAAGCCAAAATGGCCATAGATCAGCATATAATTAAACAGCACATTCATAAGAATGGTGATAAAACCGATGCGTGTCGGTGTTTTTGCGTCGTTATTGGTTCTCAGCAGGGCTTCCAGCGGGATGGTGACCGCTATGCAGAGAAAGGAGGGCGCTGTGATGAATAAATAGCTGCTGCCCAGAGCCTTCAGCGTGAGGTCTTCACTGATCAGGCCCATGATCTGTTCTGGAAAGAGCAGGTAGACAATGGCAAATGGGGTGGTGATGGCCAGTGTGGCAATGATCGTCTGAACCAGCGTCCTACGCAAACCATCCATATTTCGGGCACCGATATACTGCGCCGCCAGAATGCTCATGCCACTGCCCAGGGCAGCGATCAGAATCAGGTTAAAGAAGAAAATCCGGTTGCCCATGCCGACCGCAGCAACTTCTGTTTCACCCAGCATGGAGACCATGAAGATATCGATCAATCCAAGCATTGAGAACATCATGGATTGCAGGGAGATAGGCAGTGCCAATTGCCAGAGATTGCGCAGGAAGTCCCTGTTTGGGGCTGGGTTTTCAATAGTTTGACTGGTCATAAAGCGGCTAACAATGATAGGGGCCTGAAGCGCGTTTCAATCCGTGAAAGAGGGGAGTAGTCTCATTCGGATATAAACAGCCATGAACTGTATAGCATTCTCTTTATGGTTATGTCGGAGTGATGCAATAACAGTATAAAAAGCTATATCGTCATATTTACTATCAACTGTACTCTTATAGTCGTATAAGTGAGAAGTCGGATTTTTCCCTATCCTCCGTTCAGCTTCCGGCTTTTTATAACTTTTAATAATAAAAGATAAGAAAATATTGTTATCTTTATTCTGTCGTAGGCTGGTAAACTCGGCCCATACATGGTTCGGCCAGCGAACCGCAGGCTTACATCATTTGTGCCTGCAACCTTATGTCAAACAGAGCTATATCAATAACGAGAAAAACATGGACTATCTGCCATTATTTCTACAGGTACGTAACCAGCGTTGTCTGGTGGTGGGTGGTGGCGATATCGCCCTGCGTAAAATCAGGCTTCTCAACGCCTCTGGTGCCAATATTCGAGTGGTGGCCAGAGAGATATCGGCAGAAATTCGTGAGTTTCTTGCCAGCGGTGAGCACCAATTGCTGGAAAAAACCTTTGAAAACCATGACCTGAACGATGTCTGTCTGGTCATTGCGGCAACGGATGATGAGGGTATTAACCGCCAGGTAGCCAGGATGGCACAGCAGCGACAGCTGTTTGTTAATGTGGTGGATGACGCACAAGCCGGTAATGCGGTAATGCCGGCGATTGTTGATCGCTCTCCGGTGGTGGTTGCCTTTTCCACCGGTGGTAAAGCACCGGTTCTGGCCCGTCTGCTGCGGCAGAAACTGGAGACGCTGTTGCCCCGGGGATATGGCCGTCTGGCGGCACTGGCAGGTGAGTGTCGCGATATGGTCAAGGCCCGGTTCAGTGAGATCAATGACCGCCGGTATTTCTGGGAGAATGTGTTGGCAGGTCCTGCTGCGGAAAAGGCGCTGACAGGTGATCTGCAGGGAGCCCGGAGTTTGATTGAACAGACCCTGGCCAACACATCGGAGCAGAAAACCGGCGAAGTGTATCTGGTGGGCGGAGGCCCGGGTGATCCAGATCTGCTGACATTTAAAGCACTGCGGTTAATGCAGCAGGCGGATGTTGTGCTGCATGATCGGCTGGTGTCTGAAGATGTTCTGGCACTTTGTCGTCGGGATGCAGATTATATCTACGTTGGTAAAAAGCGGGATCGACACACACGACCCCAGGAAGAGATCAATGCCCTGCTGGTCGCATTGGCCAAAGAGGGCAAGCGGGTTTTGCGGTTGAAGGGTGGCGACCCCTTTATCTTTGGTCGTGGTGGTGAAGAGATTGAAACGCTGGCCAGTGAGGGTATTCCTTTCCAGGTGGTGCCTGGTATTACTGCCGCTTCCGGCTGTGCCAGTTATGCCGGTATTCCCCTGACCCACCGGGATCACGCCCAGTCTGTCCGCTTTGTCACCGGGCATCTGAAAGATGGCAGCTACGCCTTGAACTGGCAGGAAATGCTGGACCCCGGTCAAACGCTGGTGTTCTACATGGGGTTGCTGGGGCTTCCCCGCATCAGCCGGGAGTTAATGGATCATGGAAGGAATCCGCAGACGCCCATAGCCTTGATTCAACAGGGTACTACTAGGAATCAACGGGTCTTTACCGGAACTCTGGCCACCATTAATAAAATTATTGAGTCCGAAAAGGTAAAGGCTCCGACAATAATCATTATTGGCAGTGTGGTTAGCCTTAGAGACAAATTAAGATGGTGTTAGCCTGTTTTTTGAAAGCTTGTATTGAACATGAAATACAGGTGATGAAAAATCCCTGCAAAGTTCATATGGTCGAGCTGATGGCCTGATTAGATAATTGATTCCATCTATGGTTGTGAAGAATTTATAGTTGCTTTGGCAGATCTCCTCCTGGTTCTCTGGTTTACAATTGCTATCCCGGAACTCCCTATTGGTTGCAAAACGATTTCTGGCAGCATAACGATAAATTGGCAGATACAACTTGTCAGAATCAGGATTTACTTCAATGAAATCATGCTTGATATATTCAGGCTGTAACTTAGCTGACATTGGCCGTGGTGTCATCTTATAACCACTGATTTCATCACGGTTAAAAGGCACGTGTAGCTTTGTTAGCAAGCTGTAATCATAAGGGGTAACTTTTCTGATTATTTCTGGCGACTTAATCAATGTATAACCATATCGGGTTTCTGCTGCGGGCATGATATAAAGGCAGTTTTCTATATGGCATTTGTCATGTCTTATATCTTTCATTATTGTTTTCTTAAACATTGGATATTGGTGGTCCAGAAAACAGGAAAATGGACTGTCATTTTCCAGAGACAGGATATTTATATCTGGTTTAATGAATATGGCCAGTATGGTGACTGGGTTTCCTTTATTATAACCTTTATGGAGGTAACCCCTGGCGGCAGCGATGCTTGGAGTACTGTATAAGCCAATACCATAGGCCTGACCCTGTTGATTGATAGTTTTAGGGTCAAAAATTTTCTCTTTCAGGATAGAATTTCTGCTGCGGCCCATTTCGTCATTGACACAAGTGAATTTGCCTGCCCGGAAAAAAATATTCGTACCTGCTGTTTTTGGGCAATATTCACTATGTACAAAACTTTTTATTGCCATTTCGGTGGTTATATTAAATTCCGTAAATAATGAGATTGTCCGTAAGTCCTCATTAATATTTCTGAATAACGT
Organism: Endozoicomonas sp. ALC013; assembly: GCF_049310205.1. Classification (NCBI taxonomy): domain Bacteria; kingdom Pseudomonadati; phylum Pseudomonadota; class Gammaproteobacteria; order Oceanospirillales; family Endozoicomonadaceae; genus Endozoicomonas; species Endozoicomonas sp. ALC013. Next base: position 49,669 of record NZ_JBLYNS010000011.1, read on the forward strand.
ATTCTCAAACTTGCGTAGTAGATAATTCGACCTCACTTTAAAGCGTTCAAAAATAAAATTGGATATATCTTCCTGGCTGAGAAGATATATTTTATGGCCTCTCAGGGTTTGGCATTCAATATTTATAATATCGAGCAGGATATTTGCTGCCTGTTCACTTGCCTCAGGTTTAAGAAAAGACCGTATTTGCGACAGTATTATACTGCGTTGCGACAGGTTGCTGCAAAATGGAGTTTCTCTGGTGTCCAGATTCATTGCAGGTTCATTGGAACCTGAACCAGGAATAACATGGCGGTTGCCAAAACATGAACTTTGATCAACGGTTTTGGTGTTGCTGGTTCTGAAGGAAGTGGGCGCTGGGTCAGGATCTAAGGAAAAGGGGTTCATTGGCTTACACTCATCTAAATGGTTTTTGGTATATTCCATCCGCTCAAGGAATATACCATGCCAATTAAATATCCGAAGTAGATCTAGTCAGACAATGCTGTTAATGGATCTGGATAAACAAACTGATAGTTCAGCGCTTTCTTCAATTTATCGCAATTCACCAGGCGATAGGGCATGGGTTTGTCAATAAAAACGGGCGGCTCAATGCCCATGATTTCGCAGGACCGGGTATAGAGTTGACGACGGGTAGGGTGCTCATCCGCTGAGGCGTTAAAGACTTCCCCAAACAGATTTTTAGCAATAATCTGCCCGATGATTTGCAAACAGTCTTCCCGGTGTATCATATTCACCGGATCATCAGCGCCGCCCAGCTCTCTGCCGGAAAAGTAGCGCCCTGGCTGATATTCACCGCCAATAAGGCCTGAGAAGCGAAGCACCGTGGTTTTCAGGTCGTCATGGTCCGTGAACAGCTGCTCAATATCCAGCCAGGCAGTATCAGAGAAGGGGGACTCAATGCGAACGGCATCGTCTTCCGTTACTTCAACGTTATTTTGCGGGTAAACGGAGGTGGCACTGATCAGAATAATTTTTTTAACCCGGGACTGCTCAATACGGCTAAGCAGTGCCTTCATCTGGCGAAGGTAAAAGTGGGGTTGGCCATCGCCTTTTCCGGGTGGAATATTGATAAAGAGAATATCGGTATCCAGAAACGAGTCAATATCACCCTCAGGCTCTGGTGAAAGACCGATAATATAAGGCTTCATGCCAACCGCAGAAATAGCTCCCAGCTTTTCCTCCCGGGTGGTTGATCCCTTGACTGGATAGCCATCTTTTACCAGTCGTTCGCCCAATGGCATGCCCAGCCAGCCACAACCCAGAATGCTGATGGTTTCTTTCATTATCGGTCTCTTGCTTGTCGAGGAAAAGGACGATGAATTGCAAATGCGAACTATTCTCCCCGATTGTTCCCATAAATGAAACCGTTTTGAATAACCGAGTTGCCAGGTAGGGATTCTCTGAAGCGCCCCAATGACATAGAATAGCCCTGAAGTTAATAGAGGAAGTGTTGCGTTGAACATTACATTCACTGAAGCCGCACAGAAGTATCTTGCCCAATTATTAGAAAAACAGGGGGTTGAGGGGATTGGTGTACGCCTGTTTGTCAGCAACCCCGGCACGCCCCATGCGGAAACCTGCCTGGCCTATTGCAAGCCAGGGGAAGAGAAAGAGGGTGATCTGACGCTGGAGCTTGAGTATTTCAACTGCCATGTTGAAAGCACCAGTGAGCCATTTCTTGAAGAAGCGGTGGTTGATTTTGCTGAAGACAAGCTGGGTGGTCAGCTGACCATCAAGGCACCCAACGCCAAGATGCCCAACGTTAATGAAGACAGCCCTCTGGATATGAAGATCAACTACTTCCTGCAAATGGAAGTGAATCCCGGGCTGGCTTCCCACGGTGGCGTGGTATCCCTGGTGGAACTGGATGATGGCATTGCTGTTCTGCAGTTTGGCGGTGGTTGCCAGGGCTGCGCTGCGGTCGATATGACCCTCAAGGATGGTGTTGAAAAAACACTGATGGAGCGTATTCCGGAGCTGAAAGGCGTTCGTGATGTGACGGATCACAGTAATACTGAGAATGCTTTTTACAAATAAGGCAGATCAATAGAGGGAGGTGGCATCCACTTCCTTTCTCCGTTTTTTCAATGTTGTTTCAATTTTACCGTTGGTGTTCGGTGTCACCTTATGAAGTCTCCCCTTATTACCCGTGCCGGGAAAGAAAATCTTGAGCAGGAGCTTCAGTATCTGTGGCGAATTAAGCGCCCTGAAGTCACGCAGGCTGTTTCTGAGGCTGCTGCGCTTGGGGATCGCAGTGAGAATGCGGAATATAAAGAGGGCAAGCGACAGCTTCGGGAAATTGACCGACGCATACGCTACCTGACCAAGCGGCTTGAAATCCTGAAGGTTGTCGATTATTCGCCAGAGCAGGAAGGCAAGGCTTTTTTCGGTGCCTGGGTTGAGCTGGAAAGCGAAGAAGGTGAAATACTCCATTGTCGTATAGTGGGTGCCGATGAGATAGATGTGAAAAACAACCACATTACCATCGATTCCCCCATGGCCAGGGCAATGGTTGGGCGTCAGGTAGACGATGAAGTGGTGGTCAATGCACCGGGTGGACGCAAGATCTGGTTGATCAATAAAATACAATATCAGCCTTTTTCTGATGCTGAATAGGTAAAGCTATGGTTTTTCACGTTTTATTAATGGTATTTTTACCCTCTATTGAAAAAAAGGGTAAAGATACCGGTATAACTCTCTGAAATAATGGTGTATCTTCTCCCGCCTTTTTGAAATCCCAAGCTCATTTACTCACCCGGTAGTCCGACGGAACAGTGAAGCGTTATAAACAGGCCATTTTATCCAATTTTTTTGTCACCGAAGACGGCAGTGCTGTTCGCCATCTGGTTGAGGCAAATCTGGATATTGAGTCAAGAAGTGACCGTACGCTTTGTACCGAAGTCCTGAACAGTGACTGTCGCTACGAGGTGCTGGTTAATGGCCATCTATCCACGGTCTGCATGATCTGCTCAGCGATTCTTGATCGAAGAATCAGTAATATGCCGGTGGAACGTAAAGTCAGTTATGGCAAAAAGCAGACGATGGAGATCTTTACACCACCGGATACCCAGTTATCGCTTCCGGGTGTGGTTGAGCCTGTTCAGGTTGAAGAGGATAACAAGATCAACTCAATAGACGAACAGCCCGAGCAAATCGAGCTGTTTATGTGAGAAAAATCAGGTCTGACTAGCGACGACCCGGCAGAACATCCTTCAATTTATCCCTGATGCTGCGCAGCGTCTTCTCTGTGGTTTTCCAGTCAATACAGGCATCAGTAATAGAAACACCGTATTGCAGGTCGTTCAGGTTGTCAGTCATTTTCTGATTGCCCCAGCCAATATTGCTTTCCACCATCAGACCGACAATGGATTGATTGCCTTCAATGATCTGGTTGGTCACATTCTCCATAACCAGCGGTTGCAGGGCAGGGTCCTTATTGGAGTTGGCGTGGGAACAATCCACCATGATATTTGGCTTGATGCCGGCTTTTTCAAGCGCCTTTTCACACAGTGCAACACTGACAGAATCGTAGTTTGGCTTGCCGTTACCGCCACGCAGAACAATGTGGCCGTAGGGGTTGCCTTTGGTATGGGTAACAGCCACTTGCCCCTGGCCATTCAGCCCGAGAAACCGGTGTGGACTGGAAACAGACTGCAGGGCATTGATCGCGACTTCCAATCCGCCATCGGTGCCATTTTTAAAGCCAACGGCCGAGGACAGGCCGCTGGCCATTTCGCGGTGAGTCTGCGACTCAGTGGTTCTGGCTCCTATTGCAGACCAGGCAACCAGGTCCTGAAGATATTGAGGCGAAATCGGGTCCAGTGCTTCTGTAGAGGCAGGAATGCCCATTTCGGCAACATCCATTAACAGGCGACGACCGATATGCAGGCCTTCTTCAATTTTAAATGAGTCATTCAAATGCGGGTCATTGATCAGGCCTTTCCAGCCCACCGTGGTTCTTGGCTTTTCAAAATAGACACGCATCACCAGATACAATGTGTCTTTCAGCTCTTCACTGAGGGCTTTCAGCCGTTGGGCATAATCTTTCGCCGCAGCAACATCGTGGATTGAGCAGGGGCCTATGACGACAAACAGGCGATGGTCTTTGCCATCGAGAATATCCCTGATTACTTCACGGCTTTCAGAAACCGTTTTTGCTGCTGCCTCAGTCATCGGAATCACAGCCTTAAGGCGTTCCGGACTCAACAGAACTTCCTGAGATTGAATATTAAGGTCTTCAATGGGTAATACAGCCATGTGCGCGGTCCCGTTTTTTTAATAAGACTGGTTTGAAATCTCCTGATCAGTGGCCTGAGCCCCTGATGCCAGATGAAAATATGGCACCCATACTGACAGATAGTCACCTCACCCTGTATAAAGCCCTGGTAATTATGGGTTTTCCATTGGCCTGGTGAGGGTTTTCCACTTTATTCAAACTGACACAGGGCTGCAACCCTGGATAGGGTTAAAAAAGGTATTTCAGGCCCAGTCCGAGCAAAATAATGGCCAATATGATGCGCATGAAGGTATCCGGTAGCTTCATGCCGACACGGGTTCCTACATAGATAGCAGGGATAGAGCCAATCAACAGGCTGCCTAACAGCACAAAATCGACATTACCCAGCCAGATATGGCCAAAGCCTGCCAGCAACGTTAACGGTACTGCGTGAGCCAGGTCGCTACCCACTACCTTGACGGGTTTCAGCAGCGGATAGAGCAGGACAATAGCGGCAGTGCCCAGTGCTCCGGCCCCCACCGATGAAAGTGTGACCAGAACCCCGAGGAATATACCGGCAATAAATGTTAAAGGTGTCTGATATTTCTGTGGAATCATCGAGACACCTGAGAGCTGTCTTCTTTTCAAAAAAGGACTCATAAATAGCGACAGCGCAGTGAGGGTTAACATTATCCCAAGGCATAGTGTAAGGATCGGGCTATAATCAGCGCTTCTGTCAAAAAAAAACTTGAGCAGCACAATTGTCAGGACTGTGGCAGGAAGACTGCCAGCACAGAGCGTTTTGACCAGTGTCCAGTCAATACTTTTCTGACGATGATGGACAATGACTCCGGTTGACTTGGTAATGGCTGCATACATCAGATCCGTTCCAATGGCGATATGAGCCGGAAAGCCAAACATTAACAGCAGTGGTGTCATCAATGAACCACCGCCGATACCTGTCAGGCCAACCGCAAAACCAACGCCGGCACCGGTGGCAATATATGTTAGAAAATCCATAAGCATCCCAAAATCTATGGTCTAAAGTTATAACTAGCCAAGGCGATGTTTGAAAATATTGACTAAAAATTGATGATTCGCTGGTAACTATATTGACTGGCTTGTATTCTGGAAAAGAATTTAATGTCATTCTTTTATGCTTTATAGAACTAACGGATCCTGTTTCAATCTATTCATTTTTGTCAGCACAACCTGCCCGACCGGAGGCCATCAATGAAGCTGCAACAACTGCGCTATATCTGGGAGGTCGCCCACCACGATCTCAACGTATCAGCTACAGCGCAGAGTCTATACACTTCTCAGCCCGGTATAAGCAAACAAATCCGGCTTTTGGAAGATGAACTTGGCGTTGAGGTTTTTGCCCGAAGTGGCAAGCATCTCACCCGCATTACCCCGGCCGGTGAGAAAATCATTGATACAGCCGGTGAGATCCTTAGAAAAGTTGAGTCGATCAAGCAGGTTGCCCAGGAATTCAGTGACGAGCGAAAGGGCAGTCTGTCCATTGCCACAACCCACACGCAGGCTCGCTATGCCCTGCCGGGCATTATCCGGCAGTTTATTGGCCAGTATCCCGATGTTGCCCTTCATATGCATCAGGGCACTCCCATCCAAATTGCCGAAATGGCAGCAGACGGTTCCGTTGACTTTGCTATCGCAACGGAAGCGCTGGATCTGTTCAATGATCTGGTGATGATGCCATGCTATCGCTGGAATCGCTGTGTTCTTGTACCCAGGGATCATCCTCTAACCCAGGTATCTGAATTGAGCCTGAAAGATATTGCCCGTTATGCCCTGGTCACCTACGTTTTCGGATTTACGGGTCGCTCCAAGCTGGATGAAGCCTTTATGAATGAAGGGTTATCACCCAGGGTAGTGTTTACTGCCACTGACGCTGACGTGATCAAAACCTATGTGCGCCTTGGGCTGGGCGTCGGGATCATTGCCAAAATGGCTTATGACCCTGAACTGGATTCTGACCTTGTACCCCTGAATGCTGATCACCTGTTTGAGCCAAGCATTACCAAGATCGGGTTCCGGCGTGGTACTTTCCTGCGTGGATTTATGTACGACTTTATTGAAGAGTTTGCCCCTCACCTGACCAAAGATGTGGTTCAGGAAGCAATCCTTCGTCATAACAAGGCGGAAGTGGATGAACTCTTTTCACATGTTCAGCTACCAAACCAGTAACTACCTTATAAGCGGCTTGGTTCAAGCCGCTTTTTCCAGTACTTCCTTTACCAGCTTAAAATAGATAGTGTAAATCGCTGGCTCGCAGCCTTCTTCTTCAACAATGAAAAAAGGTGCTTTGTCTACCTGGTATAAATTTGCCAGTAAAGTACCTGTGCTGTCCGGGTCGCCATCAACGGCGGTGACGAATTGATCAATGCGATTGATATGACCTGAACTCTCCAGTCTTTCCTGCACTTCCTGGCATTTTTTGCAGAGGTTGCCATCGGCCATTATCTTTTTGACCATGGTGATTTTCATAATCCAGTTCTCCCGGGGGACGGTTTTCATTTGCCGGTGGTGGTTTATTGTAGCAGCGGCTATTTAGTCGATAATAGAATCAATATCTATATTTATAGGTGTTTATGCTATATTCTCATCCAGCCTGTCAGGCCGCAATAAGTCTAACCATCAAAGAGAGAATAACCAATGGATGTCGTCTGTCTTGACCTTGAAGGTGTACTGATTCCGGAAATCTGGATTGAATTTGCTACCCATACCGGTATTGACGAACTCAGGGCAACGACACGTGATATTCCCGATTACGATGAGCTGATGACCATGCGCTTATCCATACTGGATAAACATAAACTCGGGTTGAATGAAATTCAGGCAGTGATTTCCGGAATGAAGCCGCTGGAAGGCGCTGTGGATTTTGTCAACTGGCTGCGCAGTGAATTCCAGTTAATTATCCTGTCGGATACTTTTTATGAGTTTGCCGATCCATTTATGGTTCAGCTGGGTCGTCCGACACTGTTCTGCCATCGCCTGGAGGTAGCAGAATCAGGGAAGGTAACCGGCTATAAGTTAAGGCAGAAAGACCCGAAACGCGCATCGGTAAAAGCACTGAAAAGCCTCAATTACCGGGTTCTTGCTGCAGGTGACTCCTACAATGACACCACCATGCTCTCTGAAGCAGATGCCGGTTTTCTGTTCAAGGCACCCGATAACGTGATTGCGGAGTTTTCTCAATATCCCTCCATCACCAACTACGATGATCTGCGCACAGCTTTGCTTGCGGCACGGGGTTGAGGAATAGTGCGCACTTGATCAGGGACTGCTCAACGGGCCTCGGCCTGCAAAACCACAATCTGTTTAAAAAAACCATCCACCTCCTGACTCCAGCTCAGCAATTTCATGGCTAATGGTTTTCTGATCACAGCCCAGCACCTGAGATATATAACCAATACCGCCATGACCGAGCTTAATAGCTTCAATAGTGGCATAATGCCGACGATCCCTTTCATTGAGTGATCGATAGAAAGTTCTCATGCGTTTTTTTACTAATGTGGGGTATGTAGCCATAGTCACCTCCAGCAATGGTTCAAAGTATTGACCATTGTCTGAGAGGCGCAAATCAGGAAGTTATTTTTAGACTATTCCTTAGCCACTGCTTGATGACCTGCACCAGTGGCTACAGAAAAACGTCACCCGGCTGATACCGGATACTCTTACCCATAAGGCCATGAGCTATGCCCTGAACCAGTGGTCAAAACTGGTGGTTTACTGTGAAGACGGACACCTCAACAATAGGCCTGTGCCCATCTGAACCAAACTCTGACTGTCCATATGACTCTGGCGAGATTTCTTCATACATCAGATATAGCCTTGTGTAATTTCATCTTCACCGTTCATCCCACTCCAAATCTTCTGCATAACCAAAATCAGGACTGGCATCAGATAGGTGGTCGTAATATTCCTGGTCACAATGATCGAACTCTGGCCCGAAATATATTGGCCCTGGGTCAAAGTATTCCTCTGCGAGAGTTTCATTTTCTGTATCTGAGCGCTGCGGGTCAGTCTTGTAGTCGGCCCCCTTACTGACGACTGGTGTAGTATTTAAGTCGGACTTGTTACTATCGCTAACTCTACAGAAGCAAGCTCCACATTCACAGATCAGGCCATTGCACTTACTGCACTTAGCATGAGAGTTTGAACTCAATGAAGTCTTGCACGCATAACAGTGCGTTTGACGATGCTTGTTAGATCTTGTTTGCAAGGTACTCTTGAAGCTGCTGCTCACCAGCCCTGCTGGAGTATGGTCGGAGCCATTGTAGTAACTGCTGCCAGTTCGGGTATGCACCTGTTTAGTTCTTGTCTTACTGAGTGAGATTTCCTTTCTGTTATCACGGCTGCTAAAAGATGCTGATATACTGACACTGGTTTTCTTTTTCTGATTTTCTGGCAGGTACCTGTTCTTCGGATCAAACAGGTATTTCAGTTTATTACCAGAAATATCATTTCCCAGTACCATGAATAATTTGTCCTCAATGGACGGAGCCAGCATTATTCTGGTAATCAAACCATCAGCGTGAAAAATATCGGTATTGTGGGTACAGGTTTTTGAAGCGTACAAAACTTCATACAAAGGAGAAGCATTTTCTCTGGTTCTAACCGACTGCAGTTTCCCTGCCCCAAGAGTATCATGATAAACAGCAACCATACCGACAGTCAGCATACTGACAGGAAAATCATTGCCGATATTTTTCAACAACTCTGATTTATAAACAGATGCTTTTGAAACAACAGAAGCAGCCTGTTTGCTTTCTTTTTGACTTGCTTTCTTTGTTGATGGTTTCTCTGATTCAGCTCCATATTCCGAGTTATAAGAGCTTGCAGTCTGCTTTGTCTGATTGGTGGATGTGACTTTTTCAACCTGAGACAAATTCTTATATTTTTCTTTCAGGTATTGGCTGCGAGCCCGACTTTCACGAACGCAACCGGGTATCGAGTCGCTTTCAATATTTACAGGTTTTGCGACTGTCTCAACTGATTCAGGCGCTGCAGTTTTGATTGAGATGCCATCTTTCTCAAGCTCAGTGCTGCTACCTTCAACCATAGTTACAGCTAACGAGTCAAGCTGACCTGCTGTGGCAATCGACTTCTTTTTATAAATATCTTTGTATTTTTCTTTTAGGTATTGGCTACGGGTACGACTTTCCCGAACACAGTCAGGTACAGATTCATCTTCAAAAGACGCAGTTTTTTGTACCGATACCCTCGGTTCAGGTATCACTACCCTGTTTGAAGGAGAACTTTTTCTGGTGACTGATGTTGCTGGTACAGCATCTTTGCTTTTCTGAGCTTCTTTTTTTTGGGGGGGGACTGTCGATGCTGATTTTTTCTGCTTGCGAATCCTCTCAAAAATGATGCCGGCACAGAAAACAGCAGTGAAAATTAGAATCTCAAACACTCTGGCAATTACTCCGGATAAAGACCCAACAACCTAGGCCAAAGTGAACAACTTGACGTTTTACACTCATTTTCACTTTTGGCGGGCTTTAATAAAAAAAGAAGAAATCTGACAAAATCACTGCTATTTGTAAGTAAGTATAACGCCTTAATTTACGGAGTTCTGAGTAACCTGTTCATTGTTGGAAAGCAGGGATTTCATCATGGGTAAGTAACAAGGCATTAGTCAAGGTAAGTCTTACGGACTGACACAAGTAATGCTTACTTCTCACATCACTTGCAGCCGTAAATTCCACCATTTTCTTTAAAAGTCGTATGTCGTACAGTACCTGTCTCTATCATGCCCGAGTGTTTTCCCGTCATGGCCTGGCCTATTCTTTTCAATGAACAATACCATCACGATCTGAAAAAAATTCCACCCTCTGAACAGCATAAGGCTCAGCGCCACCTTGATACGATCTGCGCAAACCCATTTGCAAAGAACAATAACCTGAAGACTCTGACAGGTCGAAATGGCATGCACAGGGTTCGTCTGGGCGATTATCGTCTGCCATTCTTCATAAACCAAAAAGACAAAAACATTGTCTTACTGGCCTTCTTTAAGCGTACTGAAAACAGCTATCGAGTACTGGACAGTGTCTCAACTGTACCCGTCGGTGAACTGCCAAAAGAGCAGAAAGACGCAGTTCAACAGCCTCTTCCTGAAGGCCTATCTGTTCCACAGAAACCGCGCAAGAAGGTTTACACCGTTAAGAAGAGTAAGGTACTTCCTCAAACTCAGGTCTCTGAAAAAACACCAGAGGTTGATGATTTCTTCGAGATAGAAAAGTTCGAACTGGATTTGATCCATATTCCGGATGAATACCATCAAATCATTTTGGAAAATTCACGCCATAGTCTCTTTGCATCCGACAAGTTACCGGAAGATATCAATGCTCGGTTGCAGGACTATATAACCGCGCCGCAGCTCAATCATATAGGTAAGCTCTACAGTCTGGGGGCTACCCAGACTCTCAAGGATATAGCCCTACAGCCACTTGAGAACTTTCTTTTAAAACTTGATCGCAGGCAGCAGGAGATCATTGATAAGCCTCTCAATAGTGGATCTTTCAAAGTCACTGGAGGTCCGGGAACAGGAAAAACGCTGATTGCCTTGTATCGAATGAAGAAGCTGGTTGAGGAGCGAGCCACAGAGTTCTTATGGAGTACCGGCCAGAACATAGGGTTTATAACGTATACGCATTCGCTGGTTAAAACGAACAAGTTACTGTTTGATGCTATTCACCCAGGCAATATGGAAGGTATTAATTTATCGTTCACGACCTTTGATCGTAATATTTATGTACTTTTTCAAAGCCTATGTGCCATCAGAAAAGTACGGGAACCTGTTATTCCAAACGGTTTGGTTCATTTTTTTAAAAATAAAATATCTGTCTGTTTTTCTCAAGACCCTAGTCTGGATGTTGCTGTCGTCACCAGCCTGGATGAAACCAAAGGACTGGACTTTGTTTATGACGAAATTGAAGGAGTAATTGAAGCAAACAACCTAAAGACAGAAGCAGAGTATCTGGCTTTTAAGCGCGTGGGCAGGAAAACACCGTTACTCCGATCTGCCAGAGCCAAAATATGGCAGGTTTATGCAGTGTATGAAGAACTACTAAAACAATATAACTACACCTCTTTCAGTCGTAAAAGGCTTGAAGTTCTCAGAGCGTTTGAAGAAGGGCTCAACATTATGCCTGAGAGGTTCAATGCATTATTTATTGATGAAGCGCAGGATCTTTCTGTTGTCAGCTTGCGAATTCTGATGCATATGTTGGATGATCCAGGTTTTGTGATGCTTTGCCTCGATGGGGGGCAATCCATTTATAGCAAATCTCCGGTAGGGACAAATGTGCATAAGAATTTTCGATTCAATAGAGCTAATAGTCACACACTGAAAAACTCTTATCGTATGACTCGCCAGATCCTGACTGCGTTGGCACCGCTGAGAAATGAAACCATGAGTCGCCCAGAGGACAGAACGGGCTTGTCTGACGCAGTTGTTGAAGGTGACAAACCGAGCTTGATCAAGCGACCATTGGAGGAACACCCTGAAGTTGTTGTTGAAATTGTGATGGACCAAGTCACTTCCGGCGTTAACGCCAACCAGATTGGCATTATCACGAAAGACTGGGACTCGGCAGCAAAATACTGCCGACTGTTAAATGCGGAAGGCCTTCAGGCTGAAGTGTTTAATAAACAACAGGGGCTGGTTCTGAGAGATGGATGCGTAAACATTATTACAGCGCACTCTGCCAAAGGGCTTGAGTTTCCCTTTGTCATTGTTCCGGATATTTCAAGTCACAGCTACCCGGACATCCGTAAAATCGATAATGCCAAAGATAAGGGCGACGAAGAAGAAGTACGTTTAATGGAGCAGCGGTTACTCTATGTGGCATTATCCAGAGCCTGCCGAAAGCTCTGGGTCATTGAAGACACTGATAATCCTTGTGAGTTTCTTGCCAGTACACATTCACAGCACTGGCAGGTTGGTGATTAGGTGTTTTTTAATCGGTTGGCCAGAACAGCTAACTGGTCATGCTGTTCTTTAATGCCATAAAGAGCCGATGATCTTATGATCTGGTTTAAGGCTTTCAGTTCTTCCATGATTTTGATGGTGCAGGCTTCAACCTCTGCACCATAGCGTGCAGCACACTCTTTCAACTGCCTGTTTTGAGCTTCCAGCCTTTCATAAGTGATTACCGTTGAGTCATCTGGCTCAGAAATATTGCTCAGGTGATTTTCCCAAGCTTCAGCATCACTGGGACAAACACCCATGGCGTCCATGTAATCAGTTAGATCTGACATAATTTACAACTTCTACGTAACCATTCGCTAAATCAATTATTCAAGCATAAATAGCCCTGCTCAGCTATCCTTGATAGATTCTTGAAATCATTAAGCCTGAATGCACTTCAGAACAATCCTGTACTCCTTTCAGCCTTGTTCAAGTCACTTTGACTAGGCAGGAGTTCATTGAACTCAAATGGCAGGTCAACCACTACCGGGGTCTGTGGAAACGGACCCGGGTTCGTGAGCAGGAATTACTGGACACCATTGCCTTGATGAAAAAGGATAATAAGGCTGAAGTCGATCAACTCAAGGCGACCATCAAAGAACGCGATTCTCAGCTGAGTCATATGAAACACATGGTCTTTGGCCGTTCTACTGAAAAGAAAAATCGCTCAAAACCCAGTCAGGAAAAGCAAAGCAAAAATACCACACGATAACCGACGACTCGTAAGCGTGGCCAGCAACCTGGTTCCCCAAGCCATGGTCGGAGAAAACATGAGAACGCCGGTGGTTGATCAGGGCGTTGACCTACCCGATAACGAGAAGTGTTGTGCCATCTGTCGCTTGCCCTTCGACCCGTTTCCTGGCTGTGATCATTGTGATGTTGTAGAAATTGAGGTCAGGCCACACAAGAGGCGTTACCATCGCAAGCGATATCGCAAGACTTGCCAATGTCCTGAAACACCCGCAATTATCACCGCCCCATCTCCAGCACGTTTGATTAACAGAGGAACATTGGGAGTTTCTGTCTGGGTTGATTTAATTATCAACAAATATGCTTTTGTTATTCCGGTTAACAGACAGCTTCAGTCGTACAAATAGCATGGGCTCGATCTGGCTGCAGGAACCACTACTTCGGGAATACAAACACTGCCTGCTCTCATAGAACCGGTCGTGGAAGCTTGCAGAGAGCGGGTTTGCCACAGTGATCGAATGCATGCCGATGAAACCCGATGGTTGCAGTGGTGTGATGATTCAGAGGGCAGCCAGAAACATTGGCTCTGGGTATTTGTTTCCGATGAGGCAGCCTACTTCAGCATCAGTAATAGTCGCGCTGT